>CAYNOE010000077.1:0-12139 GCA_964398745.1 uncultured Lachnobacterium sp. | reverse complement strand
TTTTACCTTGTCCTCAAGCTCTGTCAGGCTTATATCATTACCATGAAGCTGCAGGCGGATTTCTGTCTTTGCAGGCTCTTTCTTAACCTTTGGCGCTGACTTGCTGCCCGGTTTTCTTCCCGGCTTCTTTTTTTCAGGAGCAGTTTCCGTTGTATCAGCTGCCACTGCTGCCGTTTCCGTCTTAACCTCAGCTGCCGGTACTTCAACAGTCCTTTCCGGTGTGTAACCTTTGTTGTTGTTGAACTTGTTCTTGCTCATTTTTTGATTCCTCCTAAATCAGTTCTACTCACAAACTAAAAATTTTTCAATTGCAACAAGTGCTTCCTGCTCATCTGTGCCTTTTGTAACAATATCTACTGACATTCCCTCAGATGGATTAAAAGCCATAATTCCCATAATGCTTTTTGCATTAATCCGGCGGTTATCGCTCTCTAATGTAATGTCACTGTCAAATTTGCATGCAACCTGAACAAGTTCTGCAATTGGGTTGTCATGTTTCCGTGCTACATTAGATACAATTACATTTTTCTTATTCATATGCTCTCCTTTTCACATCTGTGTAACCCACATATGAATATATCTCACTTTACAAAGTTTTGCAAGATAGGAAATGTATTTCTGTCAAATTCAGACAAATAAATTTTGTATTAACTTCGTATTTTGTACAATTCCACAATGAATTTACAGCCTGATTTTTAATCCAGGTAAGTGAAGAAAATATTTCCCGCTTTTTTAAACCATTTATCCGCATCTGAATAACTTTTTGAATACGTTGCGGACGCCACCGGATCGTAATAATATATCCTGCCTGTGGTATATCCGGTAACCAGCACCGCGGTATCTGCAGAGGTCATTGCAAAAACCGGACTGCCCTCCCCCACATAATAAATAATATCATTTACGCTGCATCCTGACACATCCAGAACAACGGAATCCGTCAGCGTATTTTCCATTGCACTTTTGGGTGTTGCGCCTGCCTCAATTAAATTTTTTACACTGGCACTTTTTCCCTGATAATTTAAAAGCGCGCTTACTGCCTGTACCACACCGGAGGCATTCCGGTCCTCCTCATGTACCTTTATACCCGCAAAAGCATTCTGCGATACCTTATGCGTGTTTTTCCAGACATAGCGCTGGCTGGAATCAATTACCACACCGCGGCTTTCATCCGCACATACAACTGCGTCTGCGATATTGTCCGTTGCAAGCAGGACATTTCCTTTCTGGTACACATAAAATGTTTGCTGCGTTTCCTTCCTTTCAACCTGCAGATCCCTCGGTTTTTCGAGCAGGACTGTTCTGGATGCAAGCATTTTAATTTTTTCGTTATCCGCAGTATTTTTCATTACAAGCTGGTACTGTGTTTCTTTTCGTCTGGTAACTGTGGATTCCACCGCAATCCGGTTGTTCGTATCCGCCTCCCTGTTCATAATGGTATCCCCTCCGGCTGCCGTATACCCGCCGCGGGATTTTTTCATCAGGTTCACCGTTATGGTATAATTCGAAATATCTATGGATTCTATTTTTCCCTTTCCCGGTTTGTATTTTTTTAATATATCTTTCGTATCCTCTGATGTTCCCATAATCTTTAAATAGTCCATCGGAAATATGGTATTGCCCGCGGCTTCCGTTTTTACTTTTTTTGTATTTGCCGCCCCAAAAATAAAATCGTCATTTATAAACCCGAGCGGACGCACATATTTTCCTTTTTCCTGAATATCATATGTGGAACCGTTTTTCAGGTTCATCAGATGCAGCTTTTTGCTCTGATATTCTTTTTCAGGTTCTACCCATGCAAAATACTGGTTGGAATCGGAAATTTTGTAACAGCTTTCCTTTAAATTCTCCACCAGAATTTCCGGTGTAAGGGTATTTAAATCAATTCCGTATAAATCCCCGCTGATCAAAAGATAAAGCATCCCCTGTTCGCTGACATACAAAAGCTGTCCCAGCTCCGCTTTTAAGATTTCATAGGATGTATCCGAAGGAATAAACACTTCCTCCTCTATTGTATGGACGATTCCGTCATAGTGGTATACGATTGTCCCGACCGTACCCTCATGTTCGCCGCGGTTCATATAGCCATAAACAATAAAATCAATACTTCCGGCTTCATCCACACGGGCAATCTTGATATCATGCTGGTTCCAGTTGTCCCTGATATCCATGCCTTCCTCCCCGCGGAAGCTGAATACCTTTACGATTTTGTTATTAACGCGGTCAAAACACCACAGTTCCCCTTCCTGCACAAATGCGACCACATCTCCTGCCTTGCTTGCCTCATATTCGATTTTAGGACTGCGGATGCCAAGCTGGATTCTGTTTTCGTCACTGATAAATGTATTTTCACCACGGAAAATCTGGTTTAAGGTGCGCTCAAAATTTAAAACATACATCCTTGTCTGTGTCATGCGCAGCCTGTAATATTCCTCGACATTATAGTATTCCGTTTCTCCTTTTTTTGTATCCGTCGTTACCACATACCGGAGAATAATGACATTATACGAATCTGTAATCTCCTTAAAAGACGCCTGCACCTCCCCAAGCTTTACAGGCTTTAAATCCGCCCATGTAATCTGTTTTAAGGTACAGCTTAAGTCTACGTAGTTTAACGTGCTTGTATCCCCCGTTGCCGCATCCATATAACGTGGAATAAACTTGTCCGCATCTTCCCTGAACGTATAATCATGGAACTGGAGGGCAAACTCCATGCTCTCTTTTGCGTAACGGTCCTCCGTCTGCATCAGCCTTGTATAATAGCTGATTTCCTGCCCGTTTGAAACCAGAAAGAAAATCATGGTATATTCCTGCTCTTTTTCCAGGATATTCTGGATTTTAAGCGTTGCGGAAAGTTCATTTTCTTTCCTGCTGTAATCTGTCACATCACTTCTGGCCACGAGCCGTTCCCCGTTTAAGCTCCGGATTTCATAGCGGATCTCTTCTATTTCCCGGCCGAAGGTGTCCACCGTCATCGGCAGAAGACGTGTTTTGTCCACCGGAACCACGGAATCGCGCATGGCGGTTACATCCATTTTATCAAGATAACCGTGAAGCTGCGCCACATCCGTTTTCCCCTGGTAAAGCCGGATTACCGGAAGCGTTGCCTCCGGCATCCCTGCGGTCAGGTCTTTATTGTCCCTGTTGGTAATAACGCTGAAAAAAAACAGTGCTGCCAGAAAAAGCACTGACAGCACTACTGGTTTGATTACTTTTTTATTCATGTGTCTCCTTATCGTAAGGGTTTTCTATTCCGGTTTTAACGGAACCAGCGTCTGCACCTGCGATGCCTGCAGCGCCTTTTGTATAATTCTGTTCCAAAGAGAACTCCGACCATACTGCACAGCCAGTTGTTTTCACAGTCCCTTCCCTGTGCCTTCAGATTCCTCTCACCCGAAAGCGACATCGGAACCATCTCAAAATACGATGGCCCTGCTTCAGGTCTTTTCGTATTTGCAACGCTGCCCGCAAATCCCGGAGTTTCCATAAGCTTTTTGTAAAGTCTGTCAATTTCCATCTGGATCATCAGACGGTCCGGCTCTTCATCGTAAATCCTGCTGCCCTCGTATTCCAGTTCATCCAGACGGTTCTCCACAAGTTTCATGACCGCCTTTGTTTCATTCGGATAGTAGGATTTAATTCGGTCCATGTCCTTTTCATATTCCATCTCTGTCAGGTACATATTCTGCACCGGATAGGCCATATAAAAAGGCATTTTAGGATATAAATCTTCTTTGTAATCCACGCATCTGCTCCTGATTTCTCATCCCTATAAGCTATGCGTTTTATCTCCTGTCTGTTACATTACAGTTACTGGCTTTTTCCGTTTACCGGATCTTTGTCAGTAAGGTATTCCCTCTTAACATACCCTTCTGTGTCATTATATATAACTTTAACCCAGTCGCCTGCTTCCCCGATAATCCGGAGTTTGGTTCCCTTTACCAGGATCATGATAACACGCCCGCCGTTTTCCTTTGGTTCCGTGCGGAAATTTACCCCGTTGTTTGTCCAGACAATCCTTTCATAAAGATCCTCTTTATTTCCGGTATCTGTTTCGGTTTCCTGCGTCACCGGCGCAGGAGACGGATTTTTATCCTGCATCGGAAGATCCGCAGATTCTGTCTGCGTCCGCACCGGCTGGGTATCCGGTTTCTGCTGTGCTTTTTTAAGCCGCATAAACATTGCCACCACAGAAATGATTGCAACCAAAACAATACAGATTGCTGCAAATATAACTCTTGCGATGATTACGTCTTTTCTGTGACTTTTTTTCATTCCCCCGCTTCCTCCTCTGTTATTGTTAATGTATTGTAACTATTCAGAACCCCGCCTCATATATGGGGCGGTGGCTCTATCCGGGCCACCCTGGAATAGTTAAAATGTATTTATAAATATATTTTAGCACTTATCCGCCTAGTAGTCGAGTAGTAATTCTTCCACGGTCACAAATTCATACCCCTGTTTTTCAAGCGTGTCGATAATGGTAAAAGCCGCCTGCACGGAAGAAGCGGAAGCGTCATGCAAAAGGATAATGCTGCCTTCTTCCGTATTGTCAAGCACCCTCTGTACAACGGTATCCGCGTCTGCCGTCGCCCAGTCCATCGGATCCACGTCCCAGAGAATCTCGATTAACGGTACCTGCTTACTTAATTCCTTCGGCCAGCACCCATAAGGCGGACGGATAAAGTTTGCGTATTCGCCGGTTACGTCATGGATTGCGGTCTGTGTCTTTTTTACCTGCTCGATTGCTTTTTGCTGTCCGATCTGCCTGAAATTCACATGCTTATAGGAATGGACGCCAATTAAATGTCCGTCTTCGTGAACCGCCGAAAGAATCTCCGGAAATTTCTCCACTTCCTCACCGAGCACAAAAAACGTGGCTTTTACGCCACGTTTCTTTAGTCCTTCCAGTAACTCCATTGTAAAATACGGGTTGGGCCCGTCATCAAAGGTAATTGCAATCTTTTTGGTTTCTTTTTGCGGACTGCCGTCTGTTTTCGCTGCGGGAAGCAGCTTCTGCGTCCCATATCCCGCCAGCAGCCCAAAAACAGAAACCGCTGCCAGCAGTCCAATATATTTTTTCCCAAAACGAGGTTTTTTCATACCAAATCCGCCGCTTATTCCGAAGTCCATATATTCTATGCATAACGCCGGCAAATTACCACTCAATCCCCAGTCCGTTTATAAAGCTTTCCAGTTCGTCCGCCATTTCCTCATCTTCCGGTATGCGCAGATGCCCCGGCGTTGCCGTGCCGTTTCTTTTAAACATATAATGGGAAATACGGCCGTCTTTCATATCCCTGCAGACTTCATCAATCGCTTCATCCCATGCCCTGTCATGCTTTAAAAGCGTGGTGATGCAGAGAATATGCGCTTTGGGATAGACGTTTCTCAGTTTTAAGAGAAAATCCCTGTAATGCACTTTCCATTCTGCCGCCTTTTCACCGTCCGGCTCTTCTTTCATGTAATCCTGCGGGTTGCTGTCATTCTGCCCGAGCGCAATGATGACAAGCTGCGGCTGGTAACGGGAAAAATCCCATTCCGTAAATTCCCCGAATTCCGGATTGTAATGCACCTTATCCCATGCAGTTTCCATGCCAATATAATCCGGAGCCGAAAACCATCCGGTTTCATCCAGAAGGGCAATGCCGCCCTGCGCGATATCGTGAAGCTCGGCATTCAGTTTTCTTGCGGTTATCCAGCCGTAGGAATACCAGCTGTTGGAGTACTCTCCCATATGTTCTGGATCTTCTTTTCCCACATAATCCACGGCTTCCGTCAGCTCGCCCGCAGACACAGAGTCACCGTAAATTTCAATCCTGCGCGCCGGACGCTCTGGCATGGGAAGAAGTCTGGCCCCGTCCGAAAGTTCAAGCTCTTCCAGAATGATTTCATGGCAGGCGTCCATGCGCTTAAAAACCATGATTTCATGCTCTGCTTTCTGGTCCTTGCTTTCGATATTTTCCAGCAGTTCCACCGTTGTAGCTCCGGTTTCATTTAACTGCACGCGGCGCTGTCTGCCATCCACCAGGATTCCCAGATAACTGTTCCAGTACTGGCGGCGGTTTCTGACGGTAAGCGCTGCCCTTTTTCCCTTCATGCGAAACTGCAGGGATGTTGCAGGAAATATAAACTCCGGTTTCTGCGGATTCTTATCGTCCACCCTTCCAGTGTAACTAAACCACCGGCGCATTGAAGCCGCCAAAGAGCTTCTATTGTCGACTGCCCTGCCAGTTCATGAAGTCGGTTCTGCTGTAGGCATTGACAACACAAACCACTTCATCAGCCTGTTTAAAAAAGCAACAGGCGCCACCCCGCTTGTATTCAGGCAGGAGGCTCCTGTTGCCATTTCGGAATTACACTATCCTTTTGCACCAGATGCCCGCCAACCGTAAACACTCCGGAGGTGTACTTTTCTGATGCTATTTTCTTTAAAATCTTATGGATGGTTCTTTTTGCCATCTCTGTTATATCAATCTCATACGTTGTAATGCCAATATCACAGGTTCCCGGATACAGATAGTTGTCAAACCCGACTACCGACACATCCTCCGGTACATGATATCCGGCTTTTTCCAGCTTTCTGATCAGATATGCTGCCGTAAGGTCACAGTTACATACGAATGCCGACGGCATAACGGACGGAATCTGTATATGCTTCTGGACGTCAATATATCCGTTTTCCCTGTCCCGGTCGTCTATAATCCATTCCTCCCGGGGCGTAATTCCGTGCTCCAGCATGGCCTTCAGAAATCCCAGATACCGGTCCGTTATACTGTTTGTGGCACAGAGTGTTCCCACATAGGCAATATCACGGTGCCCGACTGAAAACAGATAATTGGTCAGCATATAACATCCGTAAAAGCTGTTAGGAATCACGGTATCAAGTTCCCTTTCATTGTCATAATAATCCATATATACAACCGGAACCGCAGAGGTTTTCTCAAGCTTTAAAAGATATTCTTTGCTCATGCTGCCAATTACCACTATACCGTCCACCTGGTTGTCTTCTACCAGTTTCGGCACATTGACTGCAACAACATCTGCCCGGCTTACCAGCTCAAGTATGGTAAAACTCCCCCTGGCTACCGCCCTCTTGGTCAGCTCCTGATAAAGCTGCCAGTAGAAGGAGGCATATTTATCCAGATAAATTTCCTGTATCAGCACGCCAATGTTATAATGCCGGGACTCCGCCGGTTTTTTGGAGGCAACCGGCGGCCTGTATCCCATTTCATCCGCAAGCATTTTGATTTTCTGACGTAATTCCTCACTTACACCCTTCTGGTCAGACAAAGCCTTTGACACCGTAACCGTACTTACTCCCACGATTGCAGCAATGTCAGCCAGCTTTACTGCTTTTGCCATTTTATTAACTCCTTCTTTTTCACTCCGCAATCAGGTGGTACAGCCTGCTGACAGCATCTCCCCAGAGGTTTTCCACCATAAGCCCGCCATTCATCAGAAGATCCCCGCCATAAACCAGATCAGTTCCTTCCAGTCTGTAATCTGCCTGTGCGTCCAGTCCCTGCAGGCGGATCATCCGGCTCTTGAAATTCGCACGTCCCATAACCTGTACGAATGTCACAAGTGCTTCCTTTTTATCTTTTGAAGTTACCATATAGCAGTCATACTCGTGGTTTTCACGGAATGAAGCAATTCTGTAATAATCCCCTTCCCGGATAAGGTCATTGTATTTATGGTATGTTTCCACCTGCCCCGGAATCATCTGCTGGTCTTCCTCCGGTATCTTTGTGATATCCAGCTCATAGCCGAAGGTTCCGGCAAGCGCAACATTTCCCCTTGTTTCAAACGGCGTGTTCCTGCCGACTGTATGGTTCGGACAGACGGATACATGCGCGCCGATTACGGAAAGCGGATACATAAGCGCTGTACCTTCCTGTATCCTTAACCGTTCCACCGCGTCCGTGTCATCAGAACACCAGATCTGCGGACTGTAATAAAGCATGCCCGGATCAAACCTTGCGCCGCCACCGGAGCAGTTTTCCAGAAGGATATCCGGAAACTCCGTCACGAAGCGTTCCTGCAGTTCATAAACGCCAAGCACATAGCGGTGGTAAAGCTCACCCTGCCTGTCTGCCGGCAGCAGAAGCCCTCCCATATCGGTAAGCTGGCGGTTCATATCCCACTTAACGTATTCGATATTTGCGCTGTGCAGGATATCCGAAATCATTTTGAATGCATAATCCCGCACTTCTTTTCTGCTTAAATCCAGCACATACTGGTTTCTGGAAAGCGTGGGCGTGCGTCCCTGTATGGCAAGCGCCCAGTCAGGATGTTCTTCATAAAGCCTGGAATCCGGGGAAATCATTTCCGGCTCCATCCAGATTCCGAATTTCAGCCCGAGTTTGTTGACTTCGTCCACCAGATATTTTAAACCGCCCTTAAGTTTGTCCTCGTTTACGAACCAGTCCCCGAGACTGGTGGAATCATCATTTCTGTGACCGAACCACCCGTCATCCATGACAAGCATTTCTATTCCGAGTTCGGATGCCTTTTTTGCAATGGATAAAAGCTTATCCGTATCAAAGTCAAAGTAGGTTGCTTCCCAGTTGTTAATCAGGACCGGACGCTTCATATGCGTATATTTGCTTCTTATCATGTGGTTTCTGTAGAAATCATGCAGGTTCCGGCTCATGGTTCCAATTCCGGATGATGCATAGGTCAGCACGACCTCCGGCGCGGTAAAGGTTTCCCCCTCACACAGCTTCCAGCAGAAATCCTCCGGATTGATTCCCATGGTAACGCGGATGCTGTCAAACTGGCTTTTTTCAATCTGTGCCACGAAATTGCCGGAATAGACAAAATGCATGGCATAGACATCACCCTGCGTCTGCGTGGTATACGGATGCATCCATGCAACAAACGGATGCTCCTGGTGGGAGGATTCCCCCCGGATGGAACCGACACTCTGTTTCCCATGGGAAAGCGCCTTTCGTTCAATCTGTCTTTCGCGCGCCCACGAACCGTGCAGCGTCAGCCATTCATAATCCCCGGAATCCATGTCAATGCAGGCAGAATATACCTTGGTGAGATAAATTTCATCCGATGCACGGTTTGTCACCCGCACGCTTCTGGTAATCACGTCTTCTTTTTCAAACACGGTGTACAACAGTTCCACTTCAAGTCCCAGCACAGCATCCTCGCAGACCAGAATCAGCGTCTGGCATTCCCCCGCTTTCCCGAAGGATGACGGAAGCCCGGAAAGCGCCGGTTTTTCGTCTGTGATGGTATGGGATTTATATGTAATACCGACCGCAGAATGTCCTGCCTTCGTGCGCACGCGGATACAGCTTTCCCTGTAATCCCCGATGCCGTGTCCCGCGTATTCTGTTGGAAACGCGTCCATAAAGGAACAGCGCTCCCTGTTATTGACAGACGGCACAAGGGGATTTTCCCCCGTTCGCATCAGGTATGCGGCATCCTGCATACGGATTTTAGCACCATAATAGATATGCCCGACAAACTGCTCCTTATCCACAATACCGATCAGATAGCTTGTATTTGCAGTGTCAAGCTGAAAGATTTTGTTTTTTGCGTCAAAATTTATAGCCATAATAATCCCTTCTCCTCTAATCCCTTTACAATTTATTCTGCTTCCAAAACCTCCAGCACATAGGTTTTTGCCAGTTCTGCATGTTCCGGTCCATCGGAAATGGCGATGACCGTTTCGCCATCGTACCAGCCGGTGGATTCAAGCCACTTATTGTTGGCAGAAAGCCTGATTCCGACCAGACGCTCTTCCCCCGTTTCCACAACTTTGGAATATACCAGACTATCCCTGTACTGTTCCATGGTTTCTTCCGGCAGACAGTCTGCAAGGTCTGCCAGATATTCAAATTCCCCGAGGCTGTATACAAGTTCCTCATTCGCCACAAGCACGTCCACAGAACCTGCCATAAGCCGCATCTGAATGGTGCGCAAATTCGTCTCACTTGCCGAATCCTCTCCTGTTTCGGACACGCCGAGCCCGCTGGTGATGCTGACTTCGGTTTTCTTTAAATCCACGCCGTTTCGTTTCAGGAAGTCTTCATAAAATTCCTGTGAGTCCGCAGGACAGTCTTTCTGCAGGGCATTAACCGCCATAATGTTGAACGAAATATCCCGGGCAAACAGAAAATGCAGGACCAGAAAAACCACTGCAGCAGCCAGCGCCAGCGCCACGATAATATTCAGCCCGTAATACTCAGCGATAAATGCAATCTTTCCCTTCGTATCCATTTCCGCAAGCTTTTCTTTTGTTGTTTTTTTATTTTCCGGCTGGTAGATGCTCGCATCCCCAGAGAGCTTTGTGTTATCCGGATGGTGAATTTCAGTTTTTGGCATAAGCAAGCATCGCTTTGTTAAGCGCTTCCAGTTTTTCGGCGGAATTCTCCAGGGATTCCCCGACTACACCAAAATAGAATTTAATCTTCGGTTCTGTTCCGGAAGGACGGACACAGCACCACGCATTGTCGGAAAGCTCGTAATAGAGAACGTTACTTTTCGGAAGTCCTGTCGCTTCTTTTTTGCCTGTTGCAATCTCCGTACGGACATCGTTCTGGTAATCGCGAAGCGCAAGTACTTCGTAATCCCCGATTTTATTCGGCGTATTTTCACGCATCTTTGTCATCATGGACTGTATCTGCTCCGCCCCGTCGATTCCTTTAAGCGTCATTGTCTCCAGTCCCTCTTTGTAATAGCCGTATTTCTTATACAAATCAAGCATGGCATCCCAGAGGGTGATTCCCTTTGATTTGCACCATGAAGCCACTTCACAGAGCATCATTACTGCCACGCAGGCATCCTTGTCCCTTGCATAGGTTCCTGCCAGACAGCCATAGCTTTCTTCGAGTCCAAATACATATTCATAAGTGTTCTGCTGCTTAAACAGTTTAATCTGTTCACCGATAAACTTAAATCCGGTCAGAACCTCAATCAGCTTCACACCGTAATCAGCGGCAATCGCTTTTGCCATATCAGTCGTAACGATGGTCTCAACCAGCGCGCCGTTTGCCGGCAGCGTACCTGTTGCTTTACGCTCGCGCAGAATATATTCCGCAATCAGCATGCCGGACATATTTCCGGTAAAGCTTACATATTCACCAGTCTTTGTATCCTTAGCATAGACGCCGAGACGGTCAGCATCCGGATCGGTTGCGAGCACGATGTCAGCATCCTTTTCCTTTGCCAGCTTTAAGGCAAGTTCAAATGCTTTTGGGGATTCCGGATTCGGATAAGATACGGTCGGGAAATTTCCGTCCGGCTTTTCCTGCTCGGGAACCACATACACGTTTTCAAAGCCAAGCTCCTTTAACACCCTGCGCACCGGCAGATTGCCGGTTCCGTGCAGCGGGGTGTAAACAATCTTAATGTCCTTTGCCACGCTCTTTATGATTTCCGGATGGATGGACTGCGCCTTAACATTGGCAATGTATTTATCATCAATCTCCGCACCGATGGTCTTATAAAGGCCTTTTTCCTCGGCGGTCTTTTTATCCATGGTTTTTACCTGGTCAAAGGAAGTCACTTTCGCGACCTCCGCCAGAATGTTTTTATCATGCGGCGGCGTAATCTGCGCGCCGTCCTCCCAGTATACCTTATAACCGTTGTATTCCCTTGGGTTATGGCTCGCGGTAATTACGATTCCGGCAATGCAGGACAGCTCGCGTACCGCAAAGGAAAGCTCCGGCGTCGGGCGCAGGCTTTCAAAAACATAAGCCTTAATTCCGTTTGCACTTAAGCACAACGCTGCCTCATCCGCAAATTCAGGAGACATAATTCTGGAATCAAAGGCGATTGCCACACCTTTTTCCTGTCCGTTCTGTGAAAGAATATAATTCGCAAGCCCCTGTGTTGCCTGACGGACCGTATAGATATTCATACGGTTCGTTCCTGCTCCGATGACACCGCGGAGTCCTCCGGTTCCAAACTCAAGCTGGCGGTAAAAACGGTCCTCTATTTCAGCTTCATTTCCTTCCAGTGCCTTAAGCTCCGCCTTTGTTTTCTCATCAAAATAACTGTCTGTACACCATTTGGTGTATTCTTCCTTATAACCCACGTTTCCCTCTCCTTTACATTATATATTTTTGATGTTACTTTACTGCTGTTCTTTCCGCCTTTATTATAACATTAAATATAAGCA
>CAYNOE010000076.1:7239-12377 GCA_964398745.1 uncultured Lachnobacterium sp. | reverse complement strand
ATAAGGAAAACTGCTGATGCTGCAAAGAAAATTATAACTTCAACAGTTCCGGTTTTTGAACCTGTACCGTCCACTTTTATTAAAAGTTCTCCCACGTCTGATGAATCAAGCTCTCCGGACGCAAGGACATCGTCCCAGTATTTTTCATAGGATTCCTTTTCGGTTTTGCACATTCCGATCAGTTTGTCAGCCACTTTTTTCGTAATGTACTCGGAAATCTTTTTCACGAATCCGTCATTCTGCAGGGCAGAGCGGGAAACATTAAGCGGCAGGTCCGGACAGTCGATGACGCCCTTTAAGAGCATTAAAAACTCCGGAATGACTTCCTTGATATTGTCGGCGATAAACACCTGATTATTGTACAGCTTGATGGTTCCCTCGATGGAATCGTACTCGGTATTAATCTTGGGGAAGTATAAAATTCCCTTCAGGTTAAACGGATAATCCATGTTCAGGTGAATCCAGAACAGCGGCTCCTTGTAATCCATAAATACCTTGCGGTAAAATGCCTTGTAATCCTCATCGCTGCATTCGCTTGGATTCTTTGTCCACAGAGGAGTAATATCATTTAAAGGAACCGGGCGTTTTACGATTTTTAATTTGTCTTTGGCAGGAGATACTTCAACGATTTCCTTTTCACCGTTTTCGTTTTCTTTTTCCTCGGTTTTTGCTTCCTCGTGGATTTCCTCAATGACCTTATCCGTTTCACGGCGGTCCTCTTTGTCAATCGTTTCGTATTCTTCCGGAGCGTTTGCTTTTTCCAGATAGATTTCGGTCGGCATGAAGGAGCAGTACTTTTCGATGACCTCCCTTGCGCGGTATTCGTTGGCAAATTCCAGACAGTCCTCGTTCAGAAAAAGGGTGATTTCCGTACCGATATTATCCATATCACCGTCTACCATGTCAAATTCCGTACCGCCGTCGCAGGACCAGTGTACAGCAGTTGCACCCTCCTTATAGGAAAGGGTATCAATCGTGACTTCGTCCGCAACCATAAATGCAGAATAGAAACCAAGACCGAAGTGGCCGATAATCTGGTCGTCGTTTGATTTGTCCTTGTATTTTTCAATGAAATCAGCAGCACCGGAAAAGGCAATCTGGTTGATGTATTCCTCCACCTCGTCCGCGGTCATTCCAAGACCGTTGTCAATGAACTTTAAGGTTTTCTCTTCCGGATTGACGATGACTTTAATCTTTGGCTTGTAATCAGCCGGAAGGGAATATTCTCCCATCATATCCAGCTTCTTTAATTTGGTAATGGCGTCACAGCCATTGGAAATCAGCTCACGGTAGAAGATATCGTGGTCTGAATACAGCCATTTCTTGATAATCGGAAAGAGATTTTCGCTGTCAATTGATAAAGAACCGTGTTTATTTTCCATTTTTTGCATCTCCTTTGTTATGCTTTTTTGCTTAAAAAAAATAATATAACGCATGAAACAAAAAGTCAACAGAAAATTAGCACTCTTTTTAAATGAGTGCTAACAATAGGGCGCGAAATGCCTAAAAATAGGGATTTTCTGAAATTCTAAAAAGTTTCTAAACAAAAAAATGTCAAATAGATGTTTTGGAATTAGGAATTATTTGGTATACTATTCATAACGAATGGAAAAGAGGTATTTCAGATGCTTGAATTAAGAAACGTGGGATATCAGGCCGGGGACGGAAGTGAAAAGGAAATCCTTAAAAACGTCAGCCTGAAGATTGAAGATAATGTAGTAGTGATTACAGGTCCAAACGGCGGAGGCAAATCCACCCTTGCAAAAGTAATTGCGGGGATTGTCAGGCCGACAGAGGGCAGTATTTTTCTGGACGGGGAGGATATCACGAATTACTCCGTAACAGAACGTGCAAAAGCTGGAATCAGCATTGCATTCCAGCAGCCGGTGCGTTTCAAGGGGCTTTCGGTGCGCGACCTGATCACAATTGCGGCGGGGAAAGAGCTGTCATTAAATGAGGCATGTTCCTATTTATCCGAGGTCGGGCTGTGTGCCAAGGATTATATTGACAGGGAGTTAAACGCATCTTTGTCCGGCGGGGAAATAAAAAGAATCGAGATAGCAACCGTGCTTGCGCGCGGTTCGAAATATTCCATCTTTGACGAACCGGAAGCGGGAATTGACCTCTGGAGTTTTAAAAGCCTGATCCATGTATTTGAAAAAATGAGAAGTGAGCATAACGGAACTGTTTTAATTATCAGCCACCAGGAGAGGATTTTAAATATTGCGGACAGGATTATCTATATAAAGGACGGATTTGTGGAGCAGTATGGGGCAAAAGAAGAGATTCTGCCGACTCTGATGGATGCATCCAGAGAGGGCTGTGACATACTGATGGACAAGATGGAGTAAGTCAGGTTTTCTCTGAAAACCTGATGTTCTGGTAATCAAGGCTGAAAACAAAAAACATTAGAAAGGAAAAAACATGATAGACGAAATTGAAAAGAATCTGTTAAAGGAAGTGGCCGAGCTGGATGCGCTTCCGGTCGGTGCCTATAATATCCGTGTCAACGGACAAAGCAGTGAAAGAAATACCACGGCGAACATTGATATTATTACAAAAGAGGACAAGTCCGGCATTGACATAAAAATACGTCCGGGGACGAAAAACGAAAGCGTACACATTCCGGTTGTGCTTTCCCAGAGCGGCCTAAAGGAAACGGTATACAATGATTTTTATATCGGGGAGGACTGTGATATTACAATCGTGGCTGGCTGCGGCATTCACAACTGCGGCGATGCCGAAAGCAGCCATGACGGGATACACCGTTTTTTTGTCGGGAAAAATGCAAAGGTGCGCTATGTCGAAAAGCACTACGGGGAGGGGGAAGGACGCGGGAAACGCGTGATGAACCCGACCACGGAGGTGCATCTGGAAAAGGGCGCATCCATGGAACTGCAAGCCACACAGATATCGGGAATTGATGATACCGTCAGAAAGACATTTGCCACACTTTCGGATGACGCAAATCTTGAGGTACAGGAGAAAGTACTGACAACCGGGGAGCAGAACGCCGTATCCGAATTTACGGCAGAATTAAACGGGGCGGGCAGCAGTTGTAATATTGTAAGCCGTACCGTTGCAAAGGACAAAAGCACACAGCATTTCAGCAGCACCCTTGCCGGAAATGCGCCGTGCTCCGGGCATACGGAATGCGACTCCATTATTATGGATTCTGCAAAGGTTTCCGCCAGCCCGAACCTGACGGCGGCGGATGTGGATGCGAGCCTTATTCATGAAGCTGCAATCGGCAAAATTGCAGGGGAGCAGCTTTTAAAATTAATGTCGCTCGGACTGACGGAACAGGAGGCAGAGGAGCGGATTGTAAGCGGTTTCTTAAAATAAATCAATAAAATTGATTAAATTATATCATGGAATAATGAAATAAAAAGTGTTAAAATTTCATCATAAAAGTTGATAATATTTAAGAGAGGTTATGCTATGAGAAATTTTGACAAATATGAAAGACAGTATTTTTTGCCGGAGGTCTGCACTTATGACTGGGCGAAGAAAGATTATATTGAAAAGCCTCCCATCTGGTGTTCTGTGGATTTAAGGGATGGCAACCAGGCGTTAATCGAGCCGATGAGTCTGGATGAAAAACTGGAGTTTTTCCAGATGCTTGTGGATATCGGGTTTAAGGAAATCGAAGTAGGTTTTCCGGCTGCTTCCGAGACAGAGTTTATCTTTATGCGGACACTGATTGAGCGGGATATGATTCCGGATGATGTGACCGTGCAGGTGCTGACGCAGGCAAGGGAGCATATTATCAAAAAGACGTTTGAAGCGGTAAAGGGTGCGCCCCATGCGGTGATTCACCTTTATAATTCCACCTCTGTGGCACAGCGTGAGCAGGTGTTTAAAAAAGATAAGGAAGAGATTAAAAAGCTTGCCGTGGACGGAGCTTTGCTTTTGAAAAAGCTTGCAGAAGAAACCGAGGGTGATTTCCTTTTCGAGTACAGTCCGGAAAGCTTCCACGGAACAGAAGTGGAATATGCCCTTGACGTCTGCAATGCTGTACTGGATGTATGGGAGCCGGATGAAGCCCGCAAGGCAATCATTAACATACCGGCAACAGTGGAAACGGCAATGCCGCATATTTTTGCGACACAAATCGAATACTTAAGTAAGAACATGAAGTACAGGGACAATGTGGTTTTGAGCCTTCATCCGCATAATGACAGGGGCTGCGGCGTCTGTGACGCGGAGCTTGGAATCCTTGCAGGTGCGGACAGAATTGAGGGAACCTTGTTTGGAAACGGGGAGCGCACCGGTAACGTGGATATCGTGACGCTTGCCATGAACATGTTTTCCTATGGTATTGACCCGGGACTGGATTTTGCGGATATGCCGCGTATCAGAAAGACTTATGAGAAACTGACGAGAATGCACGTTGGCGACCGTACCCCGTATGCCGGTGATTTAGTGTTTACCGCCTTTTCCGGTTCCCACCAGGATGCGATTGCAAAAGGTATGGCATGGAGGGAAGAAAAACAGCTTAAGACATGGACAGTTCCGTATCTTCCAATTGATCCGGTCGATGTCGGAAGAACCTATGACGCGGATGTCATCCGTATTAACAGCCAGTCCGGCAAGGGCGGAATCAGCTATATTTTAAAGCAGAATTTCTCCATTTCCATGCCGGATGCGATGCGCGAGGAGGTCGGCTATGCCGTAAAACAGGTATCGGACGAGGAGCATAAGGAACTTTCCCCGCAGTGGGTTTATGAAATTTTTGAACAGAATTATATCCAGAGAATGCCGTATTTTACCGTGGAATCCTGCCATTTTAAGCAGAATGACGGTATTATGGCGGAGACAGAAATTCTTTTTGGCGGGAAAAAGACCGTTGTGGACGCGAACGGAAACGGACGCCTGGATGCGGTCAGCAATACGTTAAAACAGTTTTTCGGCATCAGCTATGAGCTTTCCACTTATGAGGAGCATGCGCTTTCCCATGGCTCTTCCTCCAAAGCGATTGCCTATGTCGGCATTACCTGCAAAGGAAAAAGCTACTGGGGTGTCGGAATGGATGAGGATATTATCCGCGCATCCATTGACGCGCTGGTTGTTGCGGTCAATAAGCTGCCGCAGATTGAGGAAAATGAGGACGGACAGGATGAACGCCTGACCGCGAT
>CAYNOE010000076.1:0-7229 GCA_964398745.1 uncultured Lachnobacterium sp. | reverse complement strand
GCGGCGCAGTTTCATCTTTCCGAGCCTTATATTTCCAAATATATTAAGGATAAATCCGGTAAGACGTTTGGGGAGCAGGTGGCGCATATAAGGATGAAACGCGCCAAGACACTTTTAAAAAACGGGAATATGACAGTGGAAAATATTGCATATGCGGTCGGCTACCAGAATGTGGAGCATTTCAACCGTACCTTTAAAAAGGCGTTTCAGATGACGCCGCTGCAGTACCGGGATGCCTGCCGTACATCTTAGATGTACGACAGACCGCACATCCTGATGTGCGCTGTCGTATCCAGCAGAGATATGACCCGCTAAATTTAGTGCGGTATATTTTCATGAGAGGGGGAAAAATCAATGTATGACGTAATTATAATCGGGGCTGGCCCGGGAGGGATTTTTTCCGCTTATGAGCTTATGGTAAAAAACCAGGAACTTAAGGTGGCCGTTTTTGAGGCCGGACATTCCCTTGAAAAAAGAAAATGCCCGATTGACGGGGAAAAAGTAAAAAGCTGTATCCGCTGCAAAAGCTGCGCA
Source organism: uncultured Lachnobacterium sp. (assembly GCA_964398745.1). GTDB lineage: Bacteria > Bacillota > Clostridia > Lachnospirales > Lachnospiraceae > Roseburia. Next base: position 6,695 of record CAYNOE010000076.1, on the reverse strand, counting down.
ATTATGAACGGCTTCGGGGGTGCGGGAGCTTTTTCTGACGGGAAATACAATATCACAAATGATTTTGGCGGGACATTATATGAGTATATCGGCAGGCAGCAGGCATTTGACCTGATGAAATACGTGGATGATATCAATATGTCCCACGGCGGTGAGGGGACGAAGATGTACTCCACCTCCGGAACAGGATTAAAAAAACTGTGTATGCAGAACAAGCTGAAACTGCTGGATGCATCCGTGCGCCATCTGGGAACGGATATCAATTACGTGGTTCTTGAAAATCTGTACAGGGAGATGGAAAAAAAGATTGACTTTCATTTCGATACCCCCGTGGAGCGGATTGAGGTGCTGGAAAAAGGATACCGCATTTTTACAAAAGATGGTTCTTATGAGACACAAAACTGCATTATATCGGTTGGAAGAAGCGGCAGCAAGTGGATGGAAAAAATCTGCGGTGAACTGGAGATTCCGACAAAATCCAACCGTGTGGATATCGGAGTAAGGGTAGAGCTTCCGGCAGTGATTTTTTCCCATCTGACAGATGAGCTTTATGAGAGTAAGATTGTTTACCGCACCGAGAAATTTGAGGACAATGTGCGGACATTCTGTATGAACCCGTATGGGATTGTCGTCAATGAAAATACCAACGGGATTGTGACCGTAAACGGGCACAGCTATGACAGTGAAGAGCTTCGCACCGAAAATACGAACTTTGCGCTTCTGGTGGCAAAGCATTTTTCCGAACCGTTCAAGGACAGCAACGGTTACGGCGAGAGTATTGCGCGTCTTTCCAATATGCTTGGCGGAGGAGTCATTGTCCAGCGTTTCGGGGATCTGGTACGCGGAAGAAGAAGCAATGAAAAACGGATAAAAGAAGGGCTTGTCACGCCGACGCTTGCCGCCACGCCAGGAGATTTAAGCCTTGTGCTGCCAAAGCGCATTTTAGACGGTATTATGGAAATGATATACGCGCTTGACAAAATTGCGCCGGGGACGGCAAATGATGATACGCTTTTATATGGGGTGGAGGTTAAGTTTTACAACATGGAAGTGGAACTTGACGGGAATCTGCAGTGCAGGTATCCGGGGCTGTATATTATAGGGGACGGAAGCGGCGTAACGCATTCTTTGTCCCATGCCTCTGCAAGCGGGGTATATGTAGCGCGCCGGATAGCTGGTGCATGGTAAATATTCAGTCTTCTGCTGAACTGTTACGGTGCATGACTTATTTTTTTGGCTGGTACGGATTGACATGTACCATGACATGTTTTACCTTGGAAAAGCGGAATTCAATGTGGTCATGCACATGTTCCGCAATGTCATGAGCTTCATAGAGTGGAAGGGTGCCGTCCACGGCAATCTCCACATCCACATAAATCCTGTTTCCGAATTCCCTTGTGCGCAGGTCATCAATGGCGCGGACGCCCTCGATATCCAGAATAAATTTCTTCATGACCTGTTCGGTCTGGGTATCACAGGAATGATCCACCATTTTGTCTACTGCATCCTTAAAAATATCATAGGCGGCCTTTGTGATAAAGCCGCAGATTACAAGGCTGGCAATGGAATCAAAGACTGGAAAACCTGCCCTTGCGCCGAGAATACCTGCCAGCGCACCGATTGAGGAAAGGGAGTCTGAGCGGTGGTGCCATGCATCTGCCATCAGTGCGGAAGAATCAAAACGGACGGCGTAGTGCTTTGTATACCAGAACATGGCTTCCTTTACCAGAATGGATACGACTGCGGCAATAACTGCAAGTAAGCCGGGTGTTTTCAGTTCACCATAATGCCCACCGGCAATTGTCTGGATTGCACCAATACCAATGGATATTCCGGTTGCAAAAAGGATGGTTGCAAGAATAATGGCAGCTACACACTCTAACCGTTCATGTCCGTAAGGATGGTCTTTATCGGATTCCTTTGAAGAAAGATGGATTCCGATCATTACCACTATGCTTGAAAAAACATCCGATGCAGAATGGATGGCATCGGAAACCATGGCGGCGGAAGAGGCGAGCACACCGGCTGCCAGCTTAAACAGGGATAAGACCAGATTTCCGATGATACTTACAATACTTACTTTATTTGCAGTCTTTTGATAATTATCTGTGTTATTGTTGTTTGTCTGATTTGGCATATGTAGTTCCTCCCTGAACCTGTCAGTCAATACATAATTATCTGTAACTATTCAGAACCCCCTGGAATACGATAAGCAGAATCGTCATGCTTGCATGTAAGAGTCTGTTTATCGTATTCCAGGGTGGATCGAATAGAGCCACCGCCCCATATATGAGCAAAATTAGTTACGAAGTAACGGGAAAGCACGACTGGTCGTGCGGTTTTGCGAATGTATGAGGCGGGGTTCTGAATAGTTACAATTATCTTAGTATAGTAGAAATATATGAAAACTGTCAATGAATGATAGTAATGTTTTGACAGAAGTACAAAATAAACCATGGTAAAGAAGAAATGGAGTGAAAATGGAACAAAAGAAAACAGAAAAACAAAATATACTGGGAACACTTCCAATCCCAAAATTATTACTGAAATTTACGGTTCCCAGCATAATCGCGATGCTGACGAGCGCGCTTTATAATATGGTGGACCAGTATTTTATCGGAAACAGCGTCGGGGAGCTGGGAAATGCCGCAACGAATATAGCCTTTCCATTGTCTACCTGCTGTATTGCGATTGCACTGTTATTTGGCATTGGCGGTGCGGCTGCCTTTAACCTTGCAAAAGGGGAGGGTGGGGAGGCGGAAGCCGCCCATTATATGGGAAATGCCATTTTTGGGGCAGCATCGCTTGGACTTTTACTGCTGGCAGTTACCCAGTTGTTTTTGCCGCAGATGCTGCGTCTGTTCGGGGCGCCGGACAATATTATGGGTTATGCGCTTGTTTATGTGAGAATTACGTCCATCGGTTTTCCGATGCTGATATTAACCAGTACGGGCGCGCATTTAATCCGTGCCGACGGCAGTCCGAATTTTTCCATGTTCAGCAATATTGTGGGGGCTGTGATTAATACAATTCTGGACGCGCTGTTTGTTTTCGGCTTTCACTGGGGCATGGCGGGGGCTGCGTGGGCAACGATTATCGGGCAGTTTATTTCCGGTTTTCTGGTAATCGTCTATCTGACACATACTAAATCCGTCACACTTAAAAAGACGCACCTGCGTCCGCAGGAGAAATATATTGGAAGGGTAATGTCGCTTGGAACAGCCCCGTGCAGCAACCAGCTCGCGATGATGGTCGTACAGCTTGTGATGAATAAATCCCTGACTTATTACGGAAGCCGTTCCTCATACGGGGAAGCCATTCCGCTGGCATGTTCCGGTATCATTGCAAAGGTCGGTATGGTGTTTTTTTCCTTCATCATCGGGCTTTCGCAGGGCTTGCAGCCGATTGCAAGCTATAATTACGGGGCGAAACAGTATCCGCGTGTCAGGGAGGCTTTTGTACTGTCCGCAAAAACCGGGTTTTTGATTTCACTTGTGGCATTTGGAATTTTCCAGGTATTTCCGGAGCCGATCATCCGGCTGTTCGGGGATGGTTCGCCGGAATATGTTTCTTTTGCAGTAAGGTATTTTAGAATCTTTCTGTTTTTTACATTTATAAACTTTATCCAGCCGATTACTTCAAATACCTTTACGGCAATGGGAAAACCAAAGACGGGAATGTTTCTGGCACTGACAAGGCAGATTATATTTCTGCTTCCGTTAATTATTATCCTGCCTTTGTTTACCGGCATTGACGGAATCCTTTATGCAGGTCCCATAGCGGACGGGCTTGCAGCGGTGGTTTCTGCCGTGATGGTAGTAAGGGAATTACACCGGCCGGAGTACGGGACGTAACAGTTCAGCCCAGGACTTTGCACTCCGCTGCAAAGTCCGTGATTACGCGTAAATTCTGCCAAGAGTGAATCCGGCTCTTTGCCGTAGGCAAACTTTAAATAGCCGGATTCAGTAACTATTCGGCAGAAGGCTGAATAGTTACTACGGGACAGGGGTGTCAAGAAAAAACACTTGACACCTGCCTTTTTGTGTGCTAACCTTACAAAGGTGATTGGTGTGGAAGAAAAATTAGAGCAGGCTTATTTATATGATTTTTATGGCGAACTGTTAAATGAACATCAGCGCCGGATTTATGAGGATTTTGTATTCGCAGACCTTTCCCTTGGTGAGATTGCAGAAGAGAACAAAATCAGCAGGCAGGGTGTGGCGGATATGGTAAAACGGTGCAGTAAGAAGCTTAAAGATTATGAAGACAAGCTGCATCTGGTTGAAAAATTTATGTTCATAAAGCAGGATGTGGAAAAAATCCATAGTCTGACCAGGGCGTTTCACGAATCCGGGAACGGACAGCTTATAGAACAGATTGAACTGGTATCAGGCCATATTTTGGAGGAACTGTAGGATGGCATTTGACAGTCTATCGGAAAAACTGCAGAATGTATTCAAAAACCTGCGCAGTAAGGGCAGGCTGACAGAAGATGATGTTAAGACAGCATTAAAGGAAGTCAAAATGGCTCTTCTGGAAGCGGATGTAAATTTCCGTGTTGTGAAGAAATTCGTTAAGGATGTGCAGGAGCGCGCCATCGGTCAGGATGTGATGAACGGTTTAAATCCGGGTCAGATGGTCATAAAAATCGTAAACGAAGAAATGGTAAACCTTATGGGTTCCGAAACGACCGAGATTGCATTCCGTCCGGGAAAAGAACTGACGGTTGTCATGATGGCGGGTTTACAGGGAGCCGGTAAGACAACCACCACTGCAAAGATTGCCGGAAAGCTTAAATCCAGGGGCAAAAAAACGCTGCTTGCCGCCTGCGATGTTTACCGTCCGGCAGCAATTGAGCAGCTGCAGATTAACGGGGAAAAGCAGGGTGTTGAAGTATTTGCCATGGGCGATAAACACCGTCCGGCGGATATTGCGAAAGCAGCCGTGGAACATGCAAAGAAAAATGATTATAACGTACTGATTATAGATACTGCCGGACGCCTTCATGTGGACGAAGACATGATGGATGAGCTGGCAGAGGTTAAAGAAGCTGCAGATGTATTCCAGACGCTTCTTGTCGTGGATGCCATGACCGGACAGGATGCGGTCAATGTTGCTTCCACTTTCAACGATAAAATAGGAATTGACGGGGTAATTCTTACCAAGCTCGATGGTGATACGAGGGGCGGGGCGGCGCTTTCCATCCGTGCCGTAACCGGAAAACCGATTCTGTATGCAGGTATGGGAGAGAAACTTTCGGATCTGGAGCAGTTTTATCCTGACCGCATGGCATCGCGGATACTTGGCATGGGTGATGTGCTGACTATGATAGAAAAGGCACAGGAAACCATTGATGAGGAAAAAGCCAGGGAACTTGAGCAGAAAATGCTCAAAAACGAGTTTGATTTTGATATGTACCTGGAGTCCATGAGCCAGGTGAAAAAAATGGGCGGGCTTTCCAGTCTGATGGGCATGCTGCCCGGGATGGGCGCATTAGGTGCACAGGTGCCGGAGTTTGACACGGACGAGGCAGAAAAAAACATGAAAAGAATCGAGGCAATCATCCATTCCATGACGCTGGAAGAGCGGGCAAACCCGGTACTGTTAAATCCGGGCAGAAAAAACCGCATTGCAAAAGGTGCAGGCGTCGATATTGCGGAAGTCAACCGGCTCGTCAAGCAGTTTGAACAGACGAAAAAGATGATGAAGCAGATTCCGGGCATGGGAAAGAAAAAGGGCAGACGAGGCGGCCTGGGTGGAATGTTTAAAGGCTTTCCGATGTAAGCAGTATATAAAATGCCAGCAGAACCTGTCATACCTCATAACAGGTATTTCAGGTTTTGAAATAAAAAGAAATTTTAAGGAGGTGAAATAAATGGCAGTAAAAATCAGATTAAGAAGAATGGGACAGAAGAAAGCTCCTTTTTATAGAATCGTAGTTGCAGATTCCCGCTCACCAAGAGATGGAAAATGTATCGAGGAAATTGGAACTTATGATCCGACAAAAGATCCGAGCGAGTACCATGTAAACACTGATCTTGCCCAAAAATGGTTATCCAATGGTGCACAGCCGACAGAGACTGTTGCAAGGATTTTCAAGGCAGCCGGTATCGAAAAATAGCAGGCGGTGAGACAAGCGGGGTGTGTAATGAAAGAATTAGTAGAAGTAATTGCAAAATCACTCGTTGATTTTCCGGATGAGGTCGTGGTAACAGAATCCGAGAATGAAAAAGGTATCATTCTGGAGCTTCATGTGGCACAGTCTGATATGGGTAAGGTTATCGGCAAGCAGGGCCGTATTGCGAAAGCAATCCGTTCTGTTGTAAAAGCGGCGGCATCCAAAGAAGACAAAAAGGTTATTGTAGATATTGTACAGTAACAAAATGTAAAGGTCTGGAATAAGGCCGGGCTGTTGGGAACTGTTAAGAATTAGTTTTGCATGTCAGGTGTAAAGATTAATTTTTTAACAGTTCTTTGTATTATGTCCAAAACTGCCCGGATCCTGATTTCTGGAAAAGTGTTTCGCAATGAACAAATAACTTAACAAAAACTGAGAGGAAAATATGAAGGAAGATTTATTGCAGATTGGGGTTATTACCACAACGCACGGTTTGCGCGGGGAGGTCAAGGTATATCCGACAACGGATGACAATATGCGTTTTAAACAGTTGAAAACTGTTCTGGTGGACACAGGG
>CAYNOE010000075.1:0-12461 GCA_964398745.1 uncultured Lachnobacterium sp. | reverse complement strand
CGACAAAAAGAATCGTACCGCCCTGTGCGGCAATATCGGAAACTGCGTCATATGCCTCGTCCACCTTACCTACAGACTTCTGCAGGTCAATGATGTAAATCCCATTACGCTCAGTATAGATATACGGAGCCATTTTAGGATTCCATCTTCTTGTCTGGTGTCCGAAATGAACACCTGCTTCCAGTAACTGTTTCATTGAAATTACGCTCATTTTTCTACCTCCATTTGGTTGTGTTCTGCCATGTACTTCCAAACGGCATGCCACCGGAGTGCGTAAATCCGGCACCGGCATCCTCCATACATGTGATTAATAAAAAAGTTTTAAAAAATAAAGCCTCTGGCATTATAACACACCAGAGACCCATATGCAAGTAAAAAGCGATAAAAATACGGAAATCAGAATACAGTATTATTCCGGTTTTGTGACAAGTACATTCGCAATCTGCGCATAAGTCATGCCCTTGTTCAGCTTAAAGGTACCAATGCAGATATTGCTGTCATATCCACTGTCCCTCATATATTTCCGGAACTTCTCGGCATCGTCCACAAGACCTTTCTCGTACAAATCCTCAGCAAGCTCGCGGCAGACCTCCCCGCGTCTGACGGTGACCTCAATGACTTCGTTTTCATCGTTATTTTTTTCTGTATCCTTGTCTTTTGTTTTCGAGTTGTCTTTTTCGGAGGATTTCTCTGTATCCCCTTCCTTATTTTTATTCTTATCTTTATCTTTGTTGTTCTTTGTGGTTTTCTCTTTTGTTTTATTCCCGTCCTGCTCCGTGGCTTTTTCGGAATTCTGGCTGGATTTCTGTGTATTCTCCATTTTTACCACTGGTTCTGCATTCTCGGTATTTTCTTGTGTATCTGCAATATTTTCCGTGCTGTCCGGCATCACCATACCCAGTTCCGACGCCCTCTGCATTGCCATTTCATCCGTCATCACACCGCCCCTGGTATGAAAGGAAATGGTGAGCACCAGTGCTGTAAACAGTATTCCAACTCCACATCCGCGTAAATAATATTTAAATTTCACCTGTATCTTCCCCTCTGTATAATCCTATTACCAGTTTTATTTCCCCAAGACCAAGCCCAAGCGCGCGGGCAATCTCAACATCCGTATAACCCTGCTGGTGCAGCCCCAGGATTTTCTGGTTATGGTTTGATATATCATCCAGTACCGGCTGTTTCTCCTCCTGTTTTGAACGTGAAACTGCCGGCTTTGGTATTTCTTCCTGCATCTGTACCGGCGCTGCTGCAACGGGCACGGATACATGCGCAGGCTCCGGTTCCGGTATTTTCACACTGTCCGAAAACTGCTGGAGTCTGGATGCAAGATCTGTAAGTTCTGCGTGCTTGTCGTTTAACATACTGTACAAAAAAAGAATTTCATCATGAGTTTTATTCATGGAATCGATAACTGTATTGGAATACTCGCTGATTGCCATAATCTTTTCGTTGCTTTCTTTCTCCATGGCGCGCTTTGTAATCTCCTGCGCATCCTCAATTACCTGCTCCACGGAGTTTTCCACCCGTTCGTTTGCATTTTTCATCTGGCGGTTTACAATATAATTCAGTTCTTTTTCGCTTAATTTAGCAAATTCTTCCATATCCTTTGCCGATAGCTTCTCCTGTATAAAAAAGCTTACAATAATAAAGATAATACCGACAATTATAAAAGTAATCTCAACTCCTGTCATGCTCGTTCCTCATATCTTAATATCAAATCCATGGCTTATTTTTTTGATGACCTGCCCGCCGTCTGTCTTTGCATTTTCTTTTTTCTTCGGCTGCCGCTTCGGGGTGTATTTTCCTTTTCCTTCCTCCTTTGCATCCGCATGGTTATCCGTGCGGCTGCTGTCTTCCTGCTCAACTACCTGATGGCGCAGTGCATCCTCATGCCGCTTCATCTGCGTCTGGATGTTCTGCTGGTCCACAATAGGTTTCGCTTCTTCCTGGTGTTTAAATGTTTCCACATCCGTGGTTCTTTGAATCATTGCATAATTAATCTGTCCAATTGGCATACCGTGCCTCCTTACTCTACAAGGATATTCATATATGCTCCCATCTTTTTGCGCAGCTTCGTGAGTGCTTTGGTATGAAGCTGTGAAATACGGGATTCAGAAACCCCGAGGATCTCGCTGATTTCCTTTAATGTCATTTCCTCATAGTAATATAATTCTATTACCCTACGTTCTTTTTCGGTCAAAAGTTCCAAAGAGGCTGTAAGCGTTTCCTTTAATTCCGCTTCCTCCACCACTTCTTCCGGCTGCATAAAACGCGAAGGGTTGCCGGGATCGACAAGCGGCTCCGGCCCGTTCTCCTCAAATTCATTCAAGGACACTACATTTGTTACTTTAAGCTGGGACTGCCAGTTTAAAAGTTCCTCATCGGTTAGTCCGAGTTCTTTTGCTATTTCCTCATCGCTCGCCGTTTTTCCTGTACGCATTTCTATCTGTTTAACCGCATCTTCCATCTTACGCTGTCTCTGGCGGACAGTACGCGGAATCCAGTCCATTTTTCGGATCTGGTCAAGGATAGACCCGCGGATGCGCAGGCTGGCATAGGTTTCAAATTTTACACTTTTTGTCAGGTCGTATTTATCAATTGCATCAATAAGCCCGAAAATTCCATAGCTTACCAGATCATCATACTCGACATTATATCCTAGATAGATGCTCAGCCTTCCTGCAACCAGCTTTACAAGCTGTGCGTATTCAATTATCAGCTGCTCCCGAAGTTCCTGTGTCGGATTTTTCCGGTAGCTTTCCCATAGCATTTCTCTGTCCACTGTTTTCATTAGGCAGGCTCCAAAAATTATTCTGTATCTGCATTGTCAAAGTCTGTGTTTTCTTCCTCATTTCCGTCAGGAACCTCCGGCTCCTTTACTTCTTCCTCTGTAAAGGTTTCGTCTCCTTCCGGCACCTCTTCCGGTTCTGCTTCTGCCACTTCCTCTTCTTCCTTAAAGTTGCAGTCTATAACTATTTTTACAACACATCCAAGTACATAAAAGATTACCAGAACGATAAGCAGACGTTTGGTAAATTTAAATAAAGACACACGTTCATAAAACGACAGTATGCAGTCTATTAATCCCGCTGTCAGCATAATAATAGCCGGTATTGCATTGGTTTTCATTTTTTATCCCCTATATCACTTTCGAAGTTTTTCCTACTGCCTTAATCAGGAACTGACCGTTTGAACAGTCCAGTTCCACAGTCCGTCCGTAATTCAGGCCAGTATCCCTTGCAACCAGCGGGATTCCCAGTTCACGCAGTATAAGCACTGCTTCCTCTGCATTACGTTCCCCGACATTTCCCACGGCAGAACCCGCACTCATTGCAAACATCTGTGCCCCGCCTGCAATTTTTGCCACAAGCCTTCGTTTGTTTGCCCCTGTTGCAAGCATAAGCCTTAAAAGCTCTTTTATTCCCGTATCCCCGAATTTGGCAATATTAGTGTTATTTTTTATCTTTGTACTGTCCGGCAGCATGTAATGAACCATCCCGCCAATCTTCATAACCGGATCATATAAAGTAAGCCCTATACATGATCCAAGCCCCAGTGTAGTCAGCGTAGCCGGCGCCTTCGCAACCTTAAGATCCGCCATGCCGACTTTTATCAACTCTCCCATTTATTTTCAACCCCTTATTTTGCTACATTTGAATCCCCAGAGAAGAAAGTATTTTCGGGTATGAATCTTCCTCAGGCATCAGAATGAAGTAGCCGTTAATCATGTAATCATCCCCAAATTCCGTTTCAATCAGCAGGGCATTGTTTCCATACTGCCCGAACTGGATTGCCGGAACGCTTAAGATTGCCGCCGCCATATCCACGGCAATATGCGGAATGGATGGTACAATCGTCAAATTGGTAAGTCCTGATAGTGCCGACAGGTAGGATGCCGCAATAATATTTCCAATCTCCTTGAGTGCAGACAAATCCATTTCATCAAACTCATCCATGCTTTGGGGATCCCTTCCCATAAGCTTGTTGACCAGATAATGTGCGGAATCCATGCGCATCAGAAACATCATGCTGCCTGTGATATCATGCGATACTTCCAGAAAAATCCCCACAATAATTTCATCCTCAGAACAGATTGCAGTGCTCAGCTTTGATGCCTCCATCAGTTCCACCTTTGGAACATTCATGTCAATTTTCGAGCTAATCATGCTTGCCAGGGAAGTGGTAGCATTCCCGGCGCCGATATTCCCGATTTCCCTGAGAATATCGATGTACATACTGTTAATATTATCAAATGAAAAATCTGCCATATTTTCCTCCCCTAAATCATGTATAGTGAGGCAGGCCTCACTATACATAACACACCAGGATACACTTATCCGTACCCTGAAAGCTTAAACTACGGAGTTTCCCGTTCATCTATAATCGCATTGATTTCAAAAAGCGAAATTAACTGATCCCCATTTTTCCCGATTCCGGTAATAAATGTATCCTTAACACGCTTGCCGTTCATGGTATTTGCCTCAATAGAATCTTCGGAAAGGTTTACAACCTCACAGACCTCATCCACAATAACTCCCAGCATTCCGCGTTCCTCAATCTTTAAGATAATGATTCTTGAAGCGTTTGTAAACACATCATCCTCAAGCCCCATCTTAATACGGATGCTCATAACCGGCACAATCTCACCCCTTAAGTTTATGATTCCCTTGTAATATACCTGCGCCTTTGGAACACGGGTAATCTTCTGCATTCTTACAATATTGTCCACATAGCTGATATCAATTCCATACCGCTCCCCGCCAATCCGGACCACGATAAACTGCTTAATTTCTTTTTCCACACTGGTTTTGCTCTTACTGCTTATTTCTGCTTTTCCTGCTTCCATTATGTGCCCTCCGTTACATTAAAGTATTGGTATCAAGAATCAGTGCAACCTCGCCGTCGCCCAGAATCGTCGCACCGCTGATCAGCTTATTTCCATTAATGTACTTGCCCAGGGACTTGATAACAACCTCCTGCTGTCCCATGAGATTGTCCACCACAAGACCAATCTGGCTGTCCCCGCGCATTACAATTACAACTGTCAGTTCATCCGGTTCCTCCTCCGGCTCTTCAATGTCAAGAATCCGGTCAAGACGAATCAACGGGATTACGCTTCCCCTTAAATGGATAACCTCTTTGGCTTCCACATATTTGATATCCGTAACCGGTACACTCTCAATATTGGAAATGGATGCAAGGGCAATCGCATATTTTTCGTCCCTGACTTCCACCATCAGCGCCTGAATAATTGCAAGTGTCAGCGGCAGGCGCACCGTAAAGGTCGTGCCTTCCCCAAGCTTTGTTTTAACTTCAACATCGCCGCCAAGCTGCTCAATATTGGACTTAACAACGTCAAGACCAACGCCTCGTCCGGAAATATCAGTAATCTTCTTTGCCATGGAAAAGCTTGGCAGAAACAGAAGATTCACGATTTCCTTCTGGCTCATTGTCTCCGCCTGCTCGGCTGTAATGACGCCACGCTCAATCGCCTTATCGCGCACGGCATCCGTATCAATTCCGTTTCCGTCATCACCAACCTGGATAACGACATTATTTCCTTCCTGATAGGCATTCAGAAAAATCTGTCCGGTTTCCGGTTTCCCTCTCTTAATGCGGTTTTCCGTATCCTCAAGTCCGTGATCCGCAGAATTACGCAGAAGATGCTGCAGAGGATCCCCGATCTGGTCAACAACGGTACGGTCAAGCTCGGTATCCTCACCAGTCATTACCAGTTCCATCTTTTTGTTAAGGGTTCTGGACAGGTCACGGATCATACGCGGGAACTTATTTACCACGCTTTCAATCGGAACCATCCGGGCTTTCATGACCGACTCATGCAGACTGGTCGTAATACGCTCCAGATATTCAATCTGGTCATGGAAGCCCTGGTTATTAAAACTTCCTCCCTCGGTGGAACTGATGGAAACCAGACTGTTTTTGGCGATGATCAGCTCGGAGACCTGGTTCATCAGTGTGTCCAGCTTTTCAATATCCACACGAATGGTACGGCTCGTTGCCGGTTTTCCTGCATTTGGTTTCTTTGTCGGTGCAGATGCCTTTTTATCTGCTGGTTTCTTGGCAGGCGCCGGAGCTGTTTCTGACGGTTTGGCTTCTGCCGGTTTTGTCTCCTCCTGCTTCTTTTCCTTTTCTGCATCCTGTCCGAAATCGTTCAGTTCTTCTGCCAGCACCTTTTCGATTTCCGACACATTTCCCGCTGCTGTGCGGATTTTTTCAAGTTCCTCGGAAGAAGACATATAAAAACTGAAATCCAGTTCGAATTTTTCATCCTCAATATCCTGTGAACTCGGACGGTATACAAGAATCTGTCCGAATTCCTCAACTGCACGGAATACCAGAAATGCCCTTGCTGCTTTAAGCAGACATTCCTTCTGGATTTCAACTGTCATTCCGTAAATATGTAAACCACTGTTCTTTGCATTTACAAGAAGCTCGCGTTCTTTATCCGAAAGATCAAACTGAAGATATTTCTTTTCTTCCCCTGCATGTTCCCCGGAGGCTTCTTCTTTTGCAGTCTCTTCCTGTGCCGGCTGCGGTGCAGGCTCTTCTGCCTGTTTGCCGTTTGCTTTTGCAATAAAGGAGTTCAGTTCCTTAATAATAACCTCGTTGTCCTCTTCTCCTTCGTCCGAACTTGCCTTGATGTTGTCAAGGTATCCCTCAATCGCATCCAGACATTTGAAAAGAAGGTCAATCATCTGGCTGTCGACCGGAATTTTATCCCCACGAACCTCCTGAAACACATTCTCCATATCATGTGTCAGGTGCTGCATCCGCTTAAATCCCATCGTACCCGCCATTCCTTTTAAAGAATGGGCGGCACGGAAGATTTCATTAATGACATCTTTATTATCAGGTTCGTTTTCGAGTTCCATAATACAGTCACTTAAAGTCTGTAAATGTTCCCCGCTTTCATCAATAAATATTTCCAAATACTGGCTTACATCCATGTTACTTTACCCCCGCTTTCTTCGTAATCGATTTTGCAACCTCTTTAAGCGGGACGATTTCATCCACAATCCCCGAATCCGCAATACTTTTCGGCATTCCGTAAACCACGCAGGATTTTTCATCCTGTGCGATTACATGAATCGGTTTTGACCTGCCAAGGGAAAGAATTCCATTGGTTCCGTCACTGCCCATTCCGGTCAGCACCACACAGATGATTTCATCAAACCCGCTTTTGGCAAGGGAATCATATGTGAGGTTTGCACACGGTTTTAACCCCCCGATTGCCGGTGTGCTGGAATCCAGCACGATCCTGTGGGTACCGTCCGTATTACGGGTGACCAGCATATGGCTTCCTCCCGGGGCTACATAGACATGACCTTTCTTAAGCAGGTCGCCATCTTCTGCCTCGGTAACCTCAACCTGGCTAAGCTCATCCAGCCGCTGCGCCATGGATCTGGTAAATCCAACCGGCATATGCTGTACCAGCACAACCGGAGCATCCAGATTTTTTGGAAGATACGGAATCACGCTCTGCAGTGCCTTCGGTCCTCCCGTCGAGCAGGCAATTGCAACCAGCCTGTTCCTTCCGCCCGACGCCTTAATTCTTTTAACAGGCATCTGGACCGTTTCCGGTTTCGTCGTTCCTTTATGCGTACGCTTTACCTTACTGGCCGGGGAGATACGGCAAACCGTATTCAGTGTGAGCAGAAGCCTTTTTTTGAAATCCTCGCTTTTGGCTTCCTTGATATTGCCCGGCTTGGATACAAAATCATCTGCTCCGCGCTGCATCGCATGAATCGTGGCATCCGCATCTTCACAGCTTTCCGGCGCGCTCACCACAATCACTTTTACCTTAATACCGTCCCGTTGCAAACATTCAAGTAATTGCAGACCATTCATTTTCGGCATGTTAAGATCAAGCACAACTCCGTCGTAGCTTTTTCTCTTCAGCCTTTCATATGCTTCAAGTCCGTCCCTGCAGTAATCAGTTGCTTGAAAATTTTGATCTGAGTTAATTATATCACACATAACTCTTCTCATGAGTGCAGAGTCATCGACGACCAAAATGTTTTTTTTCATTCCATCACCCGATTTCTTTTTTTCGGATTCTGCGTTCTTCATCATAAACGAAACGCACAATCTTCTCCCTGTCCTTGAGATCTTTGAAAATAAACTTTGCCCGGTTCATATACCGGTTCTCAATCTGCGGGCTCGGATCTGCTGCCATAATCTGCCCGACAAGATAAAATGTTTCATCAATTCTGTCATTTGTCAGACGGATTACAAAAAGAACAAAATCCCCGCGCGTAAGCTGGTCTTCTGAAGAAAACCGCAGTCCTCCGCCGCTGATATCATGCATCATAGCCTTAATACTGGTACCAATATACTGTACATCCAGAAGTTCCGCAAAAAGCATTGCCGTAGTTGGAAGCTCCGCAACCTCTTCCCTGATTTTATAATATTCAATTTCTATCATACAGTCAATACGGAAAAATTCACGTCTCTGGAACTTGGTAAGTTCTGAGCGGATTACCACTGCCAGAAGAAACAGGTTATCCGTACGGTAACGCTTTGATACCGTTCCCTTTGCATTATACATTCCATGCCTTGTAAAAAAGGTAAACTCCAGTTCCGCCCCAATCTGGAAAAGCATTACACGGCCTTCTTTCGTCGGCATCAGAATTTCCAGCTCTGTATCTGAAAGATAATCCGATACACTGCTCTGGTAGACCTGTGCCGCCTCTCCTCCATTTTCCTCCTGGTTTACCTTATGGGTAAGTTTAATATCAATTTTGTCTCCCAGTGTAATAACCTCATTCAATTTCATATCTGTACTCTCCTATTTGTGCCCTGAAAAAAAATTGGAAAACATCTGGGAAATTCCCCAGCGTATCTGTGTATTATTGGTTCCATTTAACAAATTCCCTGCAATCATTCCAAACGCGCGCGCGGATTTGGAATTCGGCTCCAAAAGTGTAACGGTCTGCTGCTGGCGTACCGCTTTTTCAAGTGCATTATCCTGCGGAATCATACCAAGATAATTCAGATTTCCATGCAAAAACTGCGATACCACAGAATTAAGCTTGTCAAAAACGGCTTTCCCTTCCTCCGGTGACAACACCCGGTTGGATACCACATGGATATCTGTCTGTGCTGCAGTAAAATCCTTATTATGGTGCAACGCTTTAAGAAGCGAATAGGAATCCGTAAGTGAACTCGGTTCCGGTGTGGAAACCAGAATCACCTCCGGACTCGCCATAACAAATTCCAGCACGGATTCTGCAATGCCGGCACCTGTATCTATAATAATAAAATCAGCAAGTTCATTCAGTTCGTTAATCGAATTTACCAGACTGATAATCTGCTCATGCATTAAATTATTCAGACCGATAATCCCTGAACCACCGGAAATAAATCCAATATCCATCGGACCTGGTGTAATAATTTCACGGATTGTTTTTTTCTGGGAAACCAGATCCGAAAGATTAAACTGCGGAATCGCACCAAACATCACTTCTACATTTGCAAGCCCGAAATCCGCATCAAATATAATGACTCTTTTGCCTTCCTTGCGGAGCTGGATTGCAAGATTTACTGCAATACTGGATTTTCCAACCCCGCCTTTTCCGCTTGTAACAGTTATAACTCTGGCTGTATTCTGGTTTTTCATCTTATGCAATTTGATCACATTGCGCATCTGCTGTGCCTGATCCATCACGAGCTGCCCCCCAGTAACTTCTTAACAATCTTTTGTGTGTCAAAAACTTCAAGATCATCCGGTACATTCTGTCCGTTTGTCACATAGGACAGGTCTGCATTCGAATATAGCTTAATATTCAACAGGTTTCCATAAGTTGTTGTTTCATCAAGCTTTGTAAAAATAAGTTTATATTCCGATATTTCCTGGTAAGTATCTACAATTTCCACCAAATCACGGTATTTGGTCGTTGCAGAAAGCACCAGGTATACTTCTTTTTTGTATTTTTTATCCACTCCCTGTATGAGTGTTTTTACATCTTTTCTCTGCTCTTCATTTTTGTGGGAAAAGCCAGCGGTATCCACAAAAATCAAATCATAATCCGCATATTTTAAAATTGCCTCGTTTAATTCTTCCTTTGTATAGACAATGGACATTGGTGAACCCAGAATATTGGCATAAACCTGAAGCTGTTCTGTCGCCGCAATCCGGTAAGTATCCGCAGTAACGAAAGCAACCTTTTTGTCATACTCCACTTCGTACCTGGATGCTATTTTTGCAATCGTGGTTGTTTTTCCAACGCCTGTCGGTCCAATAAAAAAATAAACACGCGGCTTTGGTCCTGTAGCTTCAATTGTCGCCGGCTGTCCGAAGCGCAGAATCATTTTCTGGTATACATTGGATAAAATTACATCCACATTATTCCCCGGACGGATAAATTTCTCAACCTCATCCAGAATCTGGTTTACATATTTTTCGTTGACCTCATTTGCAAGCATGGTATTATAGAGAATACGGACAAAGTTCAGTTCTTCAGAAGACGGAGCCTTTGTCTTTTTCCGGTTATTTCCCAGGCTTTCTTCCAGCTGGTCTGATAAATCATCCAGCCGCGCTTCAAGGGAACTTCTTTCTTTTACCTTATCCGTTGCTTCCTCAGTCATTTTCACCTTCTCCAATCCTGTAGTCTCCGAAAAACCGGTTTTTCTTGGAATCTTTGGAATACTGATCTTTTCATCTGCCACAAGATTAATAGTATCCAGTACCGGCTTTGGCTGCACAGGCGGTATAGAAGGCTTTGGCTGCTGCTGTTCTTTCTCCTCGACTGCCGCAGTCACTTCGTAGGTATTTCCCTTAAATGCACGAAAAAGTCCTTTGGGTTTGACTTCCTTTACATTCATGATAACCACACCTGCTCCGAATTCTTCCCTCGCCTTCTCTTTTGCCTCTTCTTCTGTTTTACCATAAAACTTATTGATTGTCATTTATGCTGTCACCATCCCTACTGACTGTAATTCCACATCTGATTCCACTTCATTATAGGATACCACAATCAGATCCTTAAAATATTCTTCTGTCAGTTTCTTAAAATACATACGCACAATTGGAGAGGTAACGACAATCGGACTTTTTCCAATTGTTTCCAGCTTCTGGGTTTCTGACTCCACAGAGTCCATGATTGCCTTTGTTTTCTCCGGATCCATCGTAAGGTAGGCTCCCTGCTCCGTCTGCTTGACAGATGACATGATTTCCTGCTCCACCTTCGGATCCAGCGTGACCACGCTCGTTGTTTCGTTTGCCGGAAAATATTTCCCGGAAATCGCGCGCTTTAAGCTCTGTCTGACGTATTCCGTAAGTACATCGGTATCCCTCGTGGTCTGTGCATGGTCGGCAAGCGATTCAAACACAGTAAGAAGATCCCTGATGGATATACCTTCTTCGAGAAGATTCTGGAGTACCTTCTGGATTTCCCCAAGTCCCAGAAGCTTCGGTGTAAGTTCATCCACAAGTACAGGGTTGGATTCCTTTAAATTGTTGACAAGGTTCTGTACATCCTGTCTTGTAAGAAGCTCTGCAATATGGCTTCTGATTACTTCGGTCAGATGCGTTGCAATAATGGACGGCGCATCCACAACCGTATATCCAAGGCTCTCCGCACGTTCCCTCTGCGCTTCCGTAATCCAGATTGCCGGAAGATGGAAAGACGGCTCATAGGTCGGAATACCGGTAATCTCCTCTTCCACATAACCCGGATTCATTGCCATATAATGGTCAAAAAGGATTTCCCCTTCTGTTACCTGAACGCCTTTTATCTTAATGATATACTGGTTCGGATTAAGCTGGATATTGTCTCGCAGGCGGATGATTGGAACAACTGTACCAAGTTCCAGTGCAATCTGCCTTCTTATCATAACCACGCGGTCCAGAAGATCCCCGCCCTGGTTCACATCTGCAAGCGGAATAATACCATATCCGAATTCCAGCTCAATTGGGTCAACCTGCAAAAGCGAAACCACATTTTCGGGCTTTCGGATTTCTTCTGCCTCTGTTTCCGCCTGCTGTACCTCCTCTTCGATGGATTCCACCCCGATATCCTTGCTGATACTGTGTCCGGTAATGAGAAAAACAAGACCGAGCGCAACAAACAGATATGGATTTAAAGGTGTGGCAATACCGAGGAATGCGATTACCGCACCCACAATGTAAAGTACACGCGGAATACCAAAAAGCTGTTTTACCAGTACGCCGGAGAAATCCGCCTCGTTGGAGCCTTTTGTCACAAGAATACCAGTGGCAAGCGATATTAAAAGCGATGGAATCTGGGACACCAGACCGTCACCAATGGTCAGAAGTCCGAAATGCATCAGGGAATCTGAAAAATCATATCCCAGATATAACATTCCCATGACCGAACCGCCGATCAGGTTGATAAAGGTAATGATAAGACCTGCGGTCGCATCTCCCTTTACATACTTGGTCGCACCATCCATGGAACCAAAGAAACTGGATTCCT
>CAYNOE010000074.1:0-12461 GCA_964398745.1 uncultured Lachnobacterium sp. | reverse complement strand
TTACAGAAGGAAAGGACAGTCCGCATTTTGGGCGCTCCCATGTACACTGGCTGACAGGAACAGCATCCACGGTCATGGTCGGCTGTGTCGAGGGAATACTGGGTATGCGTCCGGACTTTTACGGTCTGAAGATTGCGCCTTCCGTTCCAAAGGAATGGGAATCTTTCGAGATTGACAAGGATTTCAGGGGATGCCATCTGCACATTACGGTTCATAATCCGGGACATGCAGAATCCGGTTTTAAGAAGCTGACGGTTAATGGAGAGGAACTTAAGGACAGCTATATTCCTGCACAGCTCCTTAAGGAAGAAACAGAAATTATACTGTATATTTCTTAAATAAAAAACAACTGCATGATTTTGATATTTTTTGAACTTATATGGTATATCCGGGAACTTTATTTCGGTAGAATAAGACCAGTAAAGCACAAACGAAGTGTTTGAGGTTAAAGGAGGAATTATTATGAAAAAGAAACTTGTATGTATGTTACTTGCGGCGACCATGGTTGCTGGAACACTTGCAGGCTGCGGAGATCAGACGGACAGCAAAAAGCCGGAAGCAAACGGGGGCGACACATCAGCGCCGGTCGAGGGATCAGCTGATGAGGGCAAGGTTATCAACATCTACAGCTTTAATGATGAAATTCGTAACCGTATTAAGCTGGTATATCCGGAGATTGAGGAAACTTCCGAAGACGGTACCGTTTCCAAACTGAAGGATGGAACAGAGATTCACTGGATCATTAATCCGAACCAGGACGGTGTATACCAGGATAAGCTTGATGAGGCGCTTGTGGCACAGGCTGATGCAGCGGCAGATGACAAGGTTGATATTTTTGCGGCTGAGACAGATTATGTTGTTAAATACACCGATGCAGATTCAGATGTTGCAATGCCGCTGACAGATCTGGGCATTAATCCGGACACAGACCTGGCTGACCAGTTTGGTTTTACCAGGATAGTTGCCTGTGATGCAAACGGTGTACAGAGGGCTACTTCATGGCAGGCATGCCCGGGCGTATTAGTATACCGCCGGGATATTGCAAAAGAAGTTTTCGGAACAGACGATCCGGAAAAGATTGGTGAGAAGACCAAGGACTGGGAAACCATGAAGGCAACGGCAGAAGAGCTTAAGGGAAAGGGATATTATGCATTTTCATGCTATACAGACACTTTCCGTACATACGGCAACGCTATTGCTGAACCTTGGGTTGCTGCAGGATCTACCACTGTTAAAGTTGACCAGAAGATTATGGACTGGGTAAATGATTCCAAGGCATGGAAGGATGCAGGATATTTTGATTCTTCCGTAAAGGGACAGTGGAATGCCGACTGGTTCAACGCAATGGGCTCCAAGTCCAAGGTATTTGCATTCTTGTTCCCGGCATGGGGAATTGACACCCAGATTAAGCCGAACTGGGATGGCGAAGAAGGTTCATGGGCAGTGACAAATGCTCCGATTTCCTTTAACTGGGGCGGAACATTCTTAGTTGCAGCAAATGGTACAGATAATCCGCAGCATGTCAAGGATATTATGCTTGCCCTGACAGCAAATAAGGATAACCTGATAACAATTTCCAAGGAAACATCTGATTTTACAAACGGAAAAACTGCCATGGCAGATGCTGCAAAGGATAAGGCTTTTGCTTCTGACTTCCTCGGCGGACAGAATCCGTATACTTACTTTACGCCGGGTGCGGATACCATCCAGATGGCTCCTCTTTCTGCATACGATCAGGGCTGTGTAGAGCTGATTCAGAGTGCATTCCAGGATTATCTGGAGGGCAAGGTTGATTTTGACAAGGCAAAATCCAATTTTGAGACAGCAATTAAAGAGCGGTATCCGGAAATTACTGAAGTTCAGTGGCCGGAATAATAACTGGAGTCTGCGGCGCATGTTACTGCGCCGCAGTATAAAAAATAGAGAAGGGAATGAATGTTTATGAAGCCGAAGCATAAAAAGGTAAATTATTCAAAATGGGGATATATTTTTATTCTTCCGTTTTTCCTGAGTTTTTTTATTTTTTCCCTGATTCCACTGGTGGATACGATACGGTACAGTTTTTACGAGTATTACCGTTCAGGAATTAAGACAATTGGTCCGAATTTTATTGGCATGTTTAATTATGGCGAGCTGTTAAAATCGGATATGCTTAAGTATGCAGGAAATACGCTGGTTCTGTGGCTGATAGGATTTGTCCCGCAGATTGTAATCGCCCTGCTGCTTGCTTCCTGGTTTGTGGATGCACGTCTGAAAATCCGCGGCCAGCAGTTTTTTAAGGTGGTCATTTATCTTCCGAACCTGATTATGGCGTCTGCATTTGCAATGCTGTTCTTTACATTGTTTTCAAACAAGGGGCCGGTCAACTCAATTCTGCTGTCCATAGGTCTGATCAGCACCCCGATTGATTTTATGGGTTCGGTGTTTGGAACCAGGTCTCTGATTGGAGGCATGAATTTCCTGATGTGGTTCGGAAATACAACCATTATGTTGATGGCGGCAATTATGGGTGTCAGCCCGGACATTTTTGAAGCGTCAGAAATTGACGGCTGCAACAGCAGGCAGCGGTTTTTCAAAATCACACTGCCGCTGATACGCCCGATACTTGCCTATACCCTGATTACTTCTATCATCGGCGGTCTGCAGATGTTTGATGTTCCGCAGATTCTGACAAATGGACAGGGAAATCCGGATCGTACTTCAATGACCCTGATTATGTTCCTGAACAGTCATTTGAAGAGCAAGAATTATGGTATGGCAGGCGCGCTGTCTGTTTACCTGTTCATTGTAAGCGGTATCCTCTGCTTTATCACATACCGTATAACAAATGGCAAAGATTCCGACATGTAAGGGTTCCAGAAAGGAGATGTGACTATGGATTCAAATAAAGCAAGTCGTATTCGTACAGTGTTTGCACATGTTTTGCTTGTGTTTCTGTCATTTTTGTGTTTGTTTTTTTTCTACATACTGATTGTTAATGCGACACGTTCGCACGCAGACTTACAGAAGGGATTTTCCGCGCTGCCGGGAACGCACTTTTTCAAGAATTTCATGAACGTTGCGAATAACGGAGAATTTCCGATGTTGCGAGGGATTGTCAACAGTCTGATTGTTTCCGGCTGTTCGGCGGCAATCTGTACATATTTTTCAGCGCTTACGGCATATGGTCTTTATGCCTATGACTTTAAGCTTAAGAAAGCGGCATTTACATTTATTATGGCAATTCTGGTTATGCCGACACAGGTAACTGCAATGGGATTCCTGCGGCTGATTACCAAAATGGGAATGAATGATTCCCTGCTGCCTCTGATTATTCCGTCCATTGCTTCACCGGCTGTATTCTATTTTATGTACAGTTACCTGGAGTCATCGCTTCCGCTTTCACTTGTAGAAGCGGCAAGAATGGACGGTTCCAGGGAATTCCGGACATTTAACCAGATTATTATTCCGATCATGAAACCGGCGATAGCAGTACAGGCGATTTTCACTTTCGTTGGTTCATGGAACAATTACTTTGTTCCGGCTCTCGTTATCCAGTCAAAGGATAAGATGACCGTACCGATACTGATTGCTCTCCTCCGCGGTGCGGATTACATGAACCGAGATATGGGTAAAATATATATGATGATCCTTGTGGCAATCGTACCGATTATACTCGTATATTTATTCCTCTCCAAATATATTATTGCGGGTGTTACTCTTGGCGGTGTCAAAGGGTAGGAATATCATATATTTTGCTAAAGACTGTCATGGCACAGGCTCTCCTGGAAAAACAGAAAGAGATGCCGTGGCGGTCTTTTTTATTATATGGCAGGAAAAACGTTATTGGAAGAGAAGGGAAGGTAGAAAAATATGGAAGAAACAAACTGGAAATATAGCGGGACACAGATACAGGAGCCGTCCAAACGGGAGCTTTTACACAGCAGGCTGGCAAGGACTGCAGCAGCTGAGGGAATGGTTCTGCTTAAGAATGAAGGGCTTCTGCCGTTTGACAGGTCAGAAACAATCGCCCTGCTTGGCAGCGGGGCAGTCAGAACTGTAAAAGGCGGTACAGGCTCCGGGGATGTCAACAACCGGAACAGTATTTCCATATACCAGGGGATGGAGGAAGCAGGAATTTCCATGACAGGCAGGGAATGGCTGAAGGATTACCAGAAGCGGTATGATGATGCCAGGCAGGCATGGAAAGAAAAAGTGCTTGCGGATGCGAAAAAGGTGGACAATCCCTTTGATGCTTATTCGGCAAACCCGTTTTCCAGGCCGGAAGGCCGCCGGATTACAGATAAGGATATCAGGGGGGCTTCGGCTGCCGTTTATGTGGTCAGCCGAATTTCCGGCGAGGGAAAAGACCGCAGGCGGGAGGAAGGTGATTACTATTTAAGCAGTAAGGAACGGGAGGATATTTTATTTCTGAACGAAAGCAATATTCCGCTTGTACTGATATTAAATACGGGTGCACCTGTGGAACTGACGGATATTCTGGAGGAAGCAGGAAATATTAAAGCGGTTTTAAATATTTCCCTGCCAGGACAGGAAGGCGGCTATGCAGTTGCAGACATACTGACAGGGAAAACAGCGCCGTCCGGCAGACTGACAGCCACATGGGCAAGGCGTTATGAAGATTATCCCTCTGCAGAAAGCTTTGGTTACCTGAACGGGAATCCGGATATGGACGAATACCGGGAAGGTATTTATGTCGGATACCGGCATTTTGATTATTGTGGCATAAAACCTTTATTTCCATTCGGCTATGGGCTTTCCTACACGAAATTTTCCATGAAGTGTAAAGGGGTCAGGTGTGCCGGAACGGGCGTTGAGGCGGATGTGACTGTAAAAAATACTGGAAAGCGTTTTTCCGGCAGGGAAGTTGTACAGGCTTATCTGACCCTGCCGCAGACCGGAATGGATAAGGAATTCCGCAGGCTGGCGGGTTTTGCAAAGACGGACGTCCTGCAGCCGGGGGAAGAGCAGACGGTTACCATTACGATTGAGCCAAAGCAGTTTGCCAGTTTTTCTGAGCAGGAGCGAGCATGGATTGTTGAAGAGGGAAAATACGGGCTGTGGATTGGAAAACATATTGATTCCCTGCAGCCGGCTGCACTTCTTACAGTGGAGAAGAAGACGGTACTTGAACAGGCGGAAGGTATTTGTCCAAACCTGCCGGCATTTGAAGATTCTGGCAGGCCGGAACATCTGAAGGTAAAGGCTATAGAGTGGCTTGTTCTGGCAGGGAGGCAGAACGTGCCAGACCTGCAGTTTGAACCGCAGAAGGAAGAAAAGAAAGCTGCAGCTTTCCAAAGTCCGGCAGCAGAGCAGCAGACTATTGAACTTCTGCCGATTTTATATGGAAACATTGCAAAAAATACTGGTACACTGGGGGCTGCGGGAATCCGTGTACCAGGTTCTGCCGGAGAGACAACCCATGTTCTGGAAGAAAAATTCGGAATCCGTTCTCTTGTCATGGCGGATGGTCCGGCAGGGCTGAGGCTGCAGCAGAGCTATGAAGTAAACCGAAAGACAGGAAAAATTTACGGGGAAGGTGTTTTTGGTTCGCTGGAAAACGGATTTCTGGAAGATAAAAAACAGCATGAAGGTGCAGATGTTTACTATCAGTACTGCACCGCATTTCCGGTGGGGACGGCGCTTGCACAGACATGGGATGCAGACCTGGTATATAAATTCGGTGAGGCAATAGCAGCAGAAATGGAAGAGTTTCACATAGACCTGTGGCTGGCACCGGGGATGAACATTCACAGAAATCCTCTGTGCGGACGTAATTTTGAGTATTTTTCTGAAGATCCGTTCCTGTCAGGGATGCTGGCGGCAGCCGTAACAAACGGAGTACAGAAAAACGGAAACTCCGGTGTAACCATTAAGCATTTTGCCTGCAATAACCAGGAGGATAACCGGATGAGTGTGGATGTGCATGTTTCCGAGCGGGCACTCAGGGAAATTTATATGCGGGGATTTGAAATTGCAGTGAAAAAGAGTGCCCCGGCAGCAATTATGTCTTCCTATAACTGCATTAACGGGATGCATGCCGCAAACAGCAGATATCTGTGTACTACGGTTGCGCGGGAGGAATGGGGATTTGATGGTGTAATAATGTCGGACTGGTTTACTACGGGACCAGAGGATGGAAGTATCCCGTGGCAGTGCATAACCGCCGGAAATGATCTGATTATGCCGGGAGACAGCAAGGATGAAGAGGATATTGTAAAAGCCTTTGCGGAGGGAAAGCTTTTAAAGGAGGATGTACGGATAAGTGCCGGGCGTATACTTGCACTGATTCAGAAACTGACCGGATAAATTATAAAAGCGGGCAGGAGAAGTATTTATCTCCTGTCCGCTTTTACGACGCTCCAGCTGGAACTGGAATAAAGGTCACGGTATTTTTTAGGCGTCATTCCGGTAAATTCCTTAAACATCTGGATAAAATGGCTCTGTGAGGAGAAGGAAAGGTAATTTGCGATTTCAACCAGGCTATAGTCGCAGAATTTTAACAGATGCTGCGCTTTTTCAATCTTTTTCTCGCGGACATAATCACTGACCGAAACCCCTGTTTCTTTTTTGAACAGGCGCGACAGATAGCTTGCCGATAATCCGGTATATGCCGCAAGATTTTCAATTGTAATCCGTTCCTTTATGTGTGAATAAATATAATCTATGCAGGTGGAAACTGGTTTTGATGCGCCGGAATTTCTGACATTAAACCGCATTTTTCCGGTAAAGTCCAGAACCATCTGGTCGTGAAGGGCGATAACGGCCTGAACCGTGTGCAGATTGTCAAGTTTTAAAATATAAAAATCACTTAGCCGGAAAGCCTGCTCTGTTTCCATTCCGGAAGTGATACAAAGTCTTGTGACAAATGCAGTTGTAATGACAAAATGGTATTTAAGATTTGTTACCGGATCGCGTGAAAGAGTACCGACGCCTTCTGTTTCTGCGAATTTCTGTTCAATGCAGTTCTGGCGCACAAAGTCAATATCCCCGGAACTGACTGCATTGAAAAAAAGCTGTTCTTCATTTAACGGCCGGTGGAAGGTTTCCTCTTCACTGTCTTTGGTTTCCTGCATATACCATTCTTTTAAAAGTTCCATTTTCATTTCCCTTCAGGATCAACAACTTAAAACGATATGAGTAGTATATCACGAATCTGATATTTTGGCAATAAACAAAAAAAACCATCTGCCCGCGTCGGTTGTCCGGTGCGGGCAGCGGTTCTGTATAATAGTAATCATAAAATTACTTTAGGGTTATTTTGCGGGTGCGCTGATTTTTTCAAGCCTGATGTTGTCAATACAAATCCGGTGCTGTTCCGTAATCTGCTGGTCTTCAACCGCACCCATGGAGATGCTCAGGATGGACTTTAAGTCGGTTTTGTGTTTCATCTGGAACACAAGCTCAAAGGTCTGGTATTGCTCCGTAAGTTCTACGATTTTTTCCCCGGAGTAAGGAGTCCAGTCATTATCAGCACTTCCATCCTTCTGGATTGCAAACATCAGTTTTCTTGCCAGACTGGATTTGGCATCAAGGGAAAGTCTGTACCACTGGCCTTTTTCCAGTTCAACATTGTTCTGCTTTAACTGGATTTTCCATGCGGCATCCCCGGTATTGTTAATTGTAAAATCTATCACATTGTCTTCTGTAAGACTGTCCACAACGTAAGAGGCGTCTGCACTGCCGTCAACATATGGTTCATATCCCGCCAGACCTGCATTGAAGCTTCCGTTTTTAATCAGGCTGTCATCAACAACGCGTACATCATCCAGATAATAGGTGCCCGGACTTTCGATTGTGAATACAATATTTTTATCCGGAAGGGAAGCTTTTGTTGTAAATTTAAAAGCGTACTCTTTCTCTTTGCCGGTTAAAGCTGTCGTATATGATTTTCCGGCAATGGAAACTTTGATGCTGTTTCCTTTTTTTCCATTTGCAAGAAAACTTACGGCATAAGGGCTTTTGGCGGACAGCGCAAGCTTCTTCTGTGAAATTACCACCGGTTTTTTAGAGGATGTTCCTTCAGGAGCGGTAATCTTTAACTTTCTGACGTTGTCCTTGTTGGTTACGGAGATTTTTGCTTTTGCCCTATTACTGGTTTCCCAGTATTCCATGCGGTCTGTTCCTTCCTGGAAACTTCCGTTATAGACATAATTTCCGTCAGCCAGAACAGTTTTACTGTTGTCGATTTTAAATGTGCCTGTTTTTTCCAGCTTTACATTACTGATATAAATCGTTGCCGTTGGATCGACATTACCCATGTTAAACTCAATGCGGGCGCTTGCATAATCCTCGTCAGTCATGTCAAATGTGCTGGTATACGTCTGTTTTTCGGTTGTCAGGTTAATTTCGCTGTTCACATACTTTTTCCAGCTCCTATCGTCAATTGCACCGATGCCTGCAAGCATGGTTCTGTCTTTTTCCGCATAGGCATCAAAGGTAAGCTTATATTTTCCGCCCTGCTGTAAAGGAATCTTATGCTGTACCAGCTGTACGCTGTAATCTACAGTTCCCTTATTCGTGGTGGCAATTTTAATTGCGGAACCGCCAAGTTTGCTGTCCTTTACGATTTCTGCAGCAGCTTCGCCTTCAAGGGCGGTCATAAACTGCCAGTCGGTATCATCGCTCAGGTTTTCTTCCTTTGCGAAGTTTCCGTTATTTGCATAGTTTCCGTCTTTATCCGGATCCCTTAAAACAACTGGCGGCTTTTCCGGTTTTTTCACACTGGATTCATCATAGCTGTCCTTCTGGTACGCTTTCACCCAGTCAATAACAAATGCCTGGTTTTCAAAATCCGTGGTTTCATCCGGATAACCAACCCAGCTTCCGCCTACTGCAAGATTTAAAATCATGTAAAACGGCTGGTCAAAAGGCGCCGGATATGTAATGGTTCCCTGTCCAGCCGTGGCAGAAAACCAGTCTTTTTCCTCATGGTACAGCTTTCCGTCAACATACCATCTGATTCTTCCCGGCTCCCACTCACAGCCAAAGATGTGGTATTCATCGGAGAAATTTCCCTGTGTCAGTTTTTGGGTTCCCTGGCTTTCGGCATGAGGCTCGCCGTAATGGACGGTACCGTATAATTTGTCAGTTTCCTGTCCCATGACTTCCATAATGTCGATTTCACCGCATCTTGGCCACTGACCGTACAGATTTTCGTTTGTCGGCATCATCCAGAATGCAGGCAGGTATCCCTTGCCGGCCGGAACCTTTGCCCTGGCTTCAAAGAACCCGTATTTGAAATCATGTTTGCCCTGGGTATTCACACGGCCAGAAGTATAGACGTCTTTTCCGCCAACGGTTTTCTTAACCGGTTTTAAGAAGAGCTTTCCGTCTTTCACACAGATGTTTTCCTCACTGTCAACGTATTCCTGCCATTCTGCATTTACCCAGCCCGGTTCATGGAGTTCCACGTTCCAGTCTTTTCTGTTCAGGGAGGAGCCGTTAAACTGGTCTTCCCATTTGAGGGTATATCCTTTATGGGCCGAATTGTCAATTGTCACGTCAATCTCCTTTGTCCATGTTTTCTGGAAGCCTTTGATTTTGGCTTTGATGGTGGCATGTCCTTCGGCAACGCCTGTGATTTTGCCGCCTTTTACCTTTGCAATTTTACTGTCTGAGGAAGACCATTTCACGGTCAGTTTTTTATTGCCGTATTTCTGTACGGAGATGGTTTCGTTCTGGTTGGCAGGAAGTTCGATTTTCGGCCTGCTTACGGAAGGAGCCTTGACTACCTTTACTTTGCAGGTGTATTTCCTGCCGCCTTTTTTCCATGTTATCGTGGCATTTCCAGTTTTTCTGGCTGTAATAACGCCCGTTTTTGTGACAGATGCAACCGTTTTCTTTGAAGATGAATATTTCCCGGTTTTTTCATCTGCGCCGTCCACATCCAGGTCAAGTTTATCTCCCTTTGAAATAACACATGCGGACATTGATAGTTTTGCTGCTGCCTGCGCAGGCACCACGGGTACCGCTGTTACAGCCAGCATGACTGCCACAGCGGATGCTATGGCTTTGCGTAAATTTCTTTTCATAGTTGTTCCCCCTTGCTAATTTGTATTTGATAAAGACAGATTAATTATAAGCGCTATCTTTTTCCCGTAATACAAAAACAGGTTCAAAAATATCAGAATCATGCTTATAATTTTGAAAATGTGTGATTGTAATGCGTTTTAATATCCTCCCAAAATTGCTCTTGAACCTGAACTGCTTATATAAATTTTGTTCTTGTCTGAAAAATAAATGGATTCAAGATGCGCTGGAATGGAAGGGGGATGTGTGGTAAAATAACAGTAAATTCCGGATAACTCCCGGACAAAGGTAGAAATTAATACGAACCAGAGGGGCAATTATGGCTGTACAATACAAAAAATTAACAGAATACGAACTGGATATATTTATTGAAATGAGAATCTGTCAGTTACGGGAGGAAGGTGCGAAGGAGGAAATAGATTTAAGACATTCTTTAAAGGACTATTACCATCGGCATATGGAGGACGGCACATTTGTTTCCTGGCTGGCAGTTGACGGGGATAAAATAGTTGGAACAAGCGGAATATCATTTGTTGAGAAACCGCCGTATTTTGGCTGTCCGAACGGAAAAATTGCACTGCTTTCAAGTATGTTTACAGATAAGGCATACCGGAGGCAGGGAATTGCCAGAGAGTTATTATCGCGTGTTGTCAGAGAGGCGGAGGAATATGGCTGCGGTGTGGTACAGATAACAGCTTCGGACATGGGTGTACTTCTGTACACGGATTTCGGGTTTGAGAAGAACGGGAATTTTATGCAGTATAGGCTTTAAGGCGGAGCATACAGGAAAATATAAAAGGCGATTTGGAAACAATAAAACTTTTAAATGTTAAAAAGCCTGAATGGAGATTTGAAGACGAAATTCTGTATAGCGAAACAGAAGAATGTTTGAGGAAATTAAGTGAAAAATATAACATAGGGGTCATTGCAAATCAATCATTGGGTACAGAAAAAAGGCTAAAAGCATTTGGAATATTACAGTATATCCATTTGGTCATTGCTTCGGCAGAAGAAGGAGTAGCGAAACCGGACAAAAGAATTTTTGAAATTGCCCTTAACAGGGCAATTTGTAAACCACAGCATGCAGTTATGGTTGGAGACAGGATTGATAATGATATTATACCTGCGAAAGCGCTTGGAATGAAAACTATTTGGATAAAGCAGGGATTTGGAAAGTACTGGAAGATATCGACTGAAAGCGAAAAGGCAGATTATGAAGTTGATAACTTATCAGAAATTTTAGAAATCATATAGACAATTTCAAGCTTGTCAAACGGGCTGAAATTGTTAAAGACAGTGGGCATATAATCTGGTTAAAAACCAGTGAAAGGAAGGAACTATGGTACGAGAAGCTGGTGAAGGGGATTTAAAAGAAATACTGGAATTATATTTATGCCTGCATGAGCAGTCTGTTCCGGAGCAGTCGGATCATCTGCTGCATACGTGGAAGCAGATTCTGGAAGATGAAAACCATCATCTGATTGTAAATGAGAAGGATGGAAAAATTGTATCCTCATGCGTATGCGTTATCATTCCTAATCTGACAAGAAATGTACGCCCCTATGCTTTTGTGGAAAATGTTGTTACCCATGCAGATTACAGGGGGCGCGGACTGGCATCGGAATGCCTGGAATATGCAAAGCAGACAGCGCAGCGGTGCAACTGTTATAAGTTGATGCTGCTGACGGGAAGCAAAGATGAAAAAACACTGGATTTTTACAGAAATGCGGGATACAACAGCGCAGATAAAACAGCATTTATCCAGTGGATTGGGATTTAAAAATCAATGGAGATTTTAAGATGAAGCTGTTATATGGAACTGGTAATTCGGCAAAATTATCCGGAATGAAACACTGGCTTGAAAAATTAGATATAGAATTAATCGGACTAAATGACATGAAAGAAAAGGGGTTTGAGATACCGGAGGTGCCAGAGGAAGGATGCACACCGCTTGAAAATGCAAGGCAAAAAGCCAGTGCATACTACAAAGTGTTTCATATGCCGGTGTTTTCGTGTGATTCAGGTCTTTATTTTGATAATGTTCCGGATGAAATCCAGCCGGGTGTGCATGTGCGTACCATAAATGGAAAGTGTTTATCCGATGAAGAAATGGTAGATTATTATACCGGATTAGCAAAAAAGTATGGGAATCTCGTGGCAAGGTATAAGAATGCAGTTTGCCTTGTCATGGATGAAGAACATATTTATGAAGCGATGGAACCCTCCATGGAAAGTGAACGGTTTATTTTGACCGATATGCCCCATAGCGCAGTCCGAAAAAAAGGATTCCCGCTAGACAGCCTGTCGGTAGATATAAAGACAAATAAATACTACTATGACCTGCCGGAAAATAAATTGAATTCGGTCGCTGGTGAAAACGGGTTTCTGGAGTTTTTCAGAAAATACTTTAAGATAGAAAAAGAAAACAA
>CAYNOE010000073.1:6957-12482 GCA_964398745.1 uncultured Lachnobacterium sp. | reverse complement strand
TATACTCTTTACGCGTAAACGCCTGCACATTTCTCGGTTCACCAGCATTATTTATTATACCCCCAAGCCAATCATCTGCCAAAAACTTTGAAGCTTCCGTCCACCGAATCATCCGGATTTTTGAATTATCACCTGATGATAAGTTTTTTATAAATTTATCATCCTCTCCACTGAAAAAAACAGTAATGGCATCTTGTTTTGCAACTTTATCAACAACAGAACGGGTTGAAACACATTCTTTTAAATCTTCATATGTGATTTTCTCCCCACTATTAAGCATTTTAATAAGCAGATCGTATATCTCCTGATTACTCAATCCTTTTGTATTCATTGCTCTCTCCTAAAAATTAATGATTGTCTTTGTTTTATCAAGGTATTTTTCATCTTTAAGTAATAAATAACCGCTATCCCCATCACAACCATATTTCTGCATTGCCTCCCTCAGGTCCCTCTTAAATATCTTCTCTCCGCACTTCAAGTTCTTTGGGAAGATATAACGCCTCTAATTCCCAGATGATGGTATTTTTATCTTCTATCTTATAACAGAGAAGGGCTTTTATAACCTTTTCCTCCCAAATAAGTGCAAAGTTTTTTTTCCGTGGCTCTTCAAATACTGCGTCACATCCAAATAGCATAATTTTTCTCCTCTCATCAATAGTACAAAACTCTGGTTTTATTATCTCCCCATCCACCTTATATTCCTTTCTGTCTTCCTCTGGTATCATTATATTCTTAAATGCCATTGTCATTTTCTCCTTTATTGTTTTAAATTTTTTACCTTACCTAAAAATCCGTCATGTCCCGTTCGTCCCCGAACGGATCCCCAAAACAGCCGTATGCCGCCAGTGCCTCCCGCAGTTCTGCAAGGACCGCATCTTCATTCAGTTTTTCCGGTATGGATATCTGTTTTATTTTCCATTTCACCATGCCGGAACCTGCAAACTCGCTTCCGCCCAGAACCATGGCAATTACGGTGCCTGCATACACAAAAGCAAAATGTTCCTCTGCGGGATTCCCGCTGTCTGCATTGTATTTAAAAAGTATGCAGCCCTTTTCCCTGTTAATTGTCCATTTGTCCGGTTTATACCTTTCAGTCATCCCCGGAATGGCAAAACTTTGTTTTTCTGTTTCCGGCACATATTCATTTACATACTTCCCTGCCGTACTTTTTACTTCTTCATACGGGGTATAAGCCGGTGCCCCGTTTATATTCTGTTCTTTCTGTGGAAGAAATTTTGAAACAAACACAGCCAGTGCCATTTCTATTCCGACAAGTATGGAAAATACACTCCTGCTTCTTTTGATTCCAAGCTTACGTGCAATCACAACTGCTATTATTGCTGTAACAACCATTACAGCATATATTACCAACGTTTCTTTATTCCTTTTTCTCTTTCCCATTCAAACCTCCGTCAGATTTTTGGAAACAGCCGGGGCAATAAATCCGTTATGGCACGTTATAACCATCCCTATACTTTTAGAACAAAAAAAGTGCCAGAATATACTGACACTCCCTGAATTATTACTTATTCACTTCTGCTAATCTACAGTCATCCAAAAGCTGCTGACGGGAATCGGACCCGTGACCTCCGCACTACCAATGCGACGCTCTACCGACTGAGCCACAGCAGCAAAGGGCTTTTTTAAAGCACCTTGTACATATTACAATATTGCGCAGGAATTGTCAATATGTTTTTTGCTATTTCCCTGCTAAATTTCAATCACATACCTCTCATACGCATTAATCACGCATGTATCCCCCGATTTGTCCTCGCGCGGGAACTGGCGGCCATAGTTCATATGCACATGGCCATGCACAAAATAACGCGGATGGTAGGTTGCAATCAGCTTGTTGAACACATCAAAACCCTTGTGGCACAGATCCTGCCCGTCATTTAAGCCGAGCGCGGGCGCATGCGTCACCAGAATATCGAAGCCTTTGTGCAGTTTAATCTTGAAAAACAGTTTTGCCACCCTCCACTTCATCTGGTTTTCCGTGAACTGGTTTCCGCCGGGCTTATAACGGTAAGAGCCGCCAAGCCCCAGAATACGGATTCCGTTGAACGTATAAATTTCATCGTCAATACAAGTGCATCCTTCCGGCGGATAGGTTTCATATTTGTCATCATGGTTTCCATGGACATACAGCACCGGAACCCCGATCATGGTCGTCATAAATGACAGGTATTCCGGTTTTAAATCTCCGCAGGAAACAACAAGGTCGATATCCTCATAATCTTCCTTGCGGAAAAAATCCCATATCATCTTTGATTCTTCATCTGCCACAAACAGTATTTTCATCTTACTTTTTTTCCTCTACCCCTTTTAATTGTACAACAGGCTGCGCAGCATCGATAAGCGATTCCATCGACGGGATATTCCCAATGACATTATCCACCAGCCAGTCCATTTCCATGATATCCTCCGGTTTCATGGTATGTTCCTTTTCGTTTACGAGTTTCCCGTCCTGGGAATGGATTTCCCCGAAAAACGGAACAATATCCCCTTTTCTGATATCGCTTTTCAAATGATCCGCCAGACGCTGTACGCCCATCGGCACATTTTTGGAACAAATTAAATCAATCACGCCCGCAGACATGCCCCACCAGTAGTTTAATGCCTGCCCCTGCGAACTGCCCTCGGACTGGTAAGAACCAGCCAGGATACTCCGGATCATTTTTTCGTAGAACACGCCCCAGTTCCACACAGGCATCAGCAGATTCTGCGTCTGCCCGTCCTCATACCGGTACAGTCCGAACTGCCTGCTTGCGTCCAATGGCGTAATCATATCCTGGTCTGATATGACACGGATATCATTTTCCTGCAGAAACTTCTCCCTGTCGTATCCTTTTCTGGTGGACCATTCCAGGTATACCTGCGCACGCGGGTTCGTAAAGGTTGCGCCAAGCGCAAACGCATTGATATTTGCAATCATTCCGTAAATCGGATAATCGGCGATATAAGCAATTCTGTTGTTTTCCGCAAGCGCACCCGCAATCACGCCCGATAAGAATTTTGCCTCATACATCCTTGCGTAATATGTCCGTATGTATTTGTGCGGGGTATTCAGGCTGCAGTTTAAGATTTTTACATCCGGATGGTCCACCGCAATCTTAAGGCTTGGCTTCATCATCTGCGGCGCTACCTCAAACACAATATCCGCCCCCTGGCAGATTACGTCTTTAAGTACCGTTTCCACCCTGTCCTCGGCAACATCGCTGACGCAGATGGTTTTTATCTGGTCTGAAAACGTCTCCTGCAGGTAATTCCTCCCCAGCTCATGAGCGTATATCCAGTCTGATATCTCAGGCGGCTTCGGGTAAAGAAATGCCACCGTGAATTTCTTGCTGGAATTCGTGACCGGAAGTAGCCCCCCAAACAGATTTTTCTTTTCCAGCCTGCCCGGGTCCATCACGAGTCCCACCCGCTGGTGCTCGGTCAGCATGACAAATTCATTCCAGCACTTGACAATGCTGGTATTTAACTCCGCATCCGACATGGCAAGCACTTCCTTGTAGCCATATACACTGATAAAAGCGGTAATCGCGTCCCCTATTGTCAAAAACAGCTTGCGGCCTCCCCTGAACTCATACGCTTTGGTAAAATGCAGCAGCAGACTGGTAAATTCCATCCGCATATCCTCATCCCACGCTGTCGTAACGCCTGTCAGCTCCAAAAGCTCCGCCGCAAGTCCCGGCTTGGAAAACTCAATATTGAACATACCGGTGATTTCATTGAATTTCATGTATTCATAATAAAGCCGGACGTCCTCGTCATCCGTCAGTACCGGTATCTTTCTTGTGACATTTGCCATGATAGAATCCGCTTTGTAATATTTTAAAACGCTTACGCGCTTGTTTCCCTCCACAACATAGTAGCGGTTCATAAATTCGTAAGCCTTAATCGGATCACGGATTCCCTCATTAACCTGCGCCTCGCACAGATTTCCCCATTTTATGGCAAATTCCGTTCCTGTTGCCAGAATCGGCATAAAATTGGCGGCAAAGGAATAGGTCCGTCCCATCGTGGATGTCCCAACCACAAAATTAAGTGGAATCTGGATCAGTCCCATATTCTGCTCCGTGCGGATTTCCTCCCTGGACAGAATATCGTCCAGAACCGGAAGATATGGGAATCTTCCGCGGGCAACACACAGCTTGTACTCCCTTTTTCCCATCTTTAATGCTTCCTGATATTCAACTTCTCCCATTATTTCTCCTTTAAACTTTATATATTTAATTTTCTTTATTCCAATTTTACCACATATGTGTTATGATACCAATGGGAAGTGAAAAAAATGTAAAGATTTTCTTTCCTTATGCCGAACTTTTTGATATAATAGTTGTTAGGAAATAGGTACTATGGGAGGAGAATCTATGGAAAGTATTACCAGAGATCAGGCCGATATTATCGGAGAGGTTGCCAATATCTGCATTGGCACTGCTGCTACAGCACTCAGCATGATCATCAACCGTTCCACAAATATCACGACTCCGACAGTTGAAGTGCTGGCTGAGGAATCGTCTTTGGAAAGCGATGATCACATTCTTGTCAAAGTTCCATATACCAAAGGACTTGATGGAACGAATCTAATTGTGCTTGGTGTGGATGATGCCCTTGTTATCGCCAGTCTTATGATGGGCGGAGACGGTACAAACATATCCGGTATGCAGGTTGATGAACTGACACTTTCTGCAGTATCAGAAGCGATGAACCAGATGTGCGGCTCGATTGCCACTTCAATGGCATCCCTGCTTCACAATCCTACGGATATCGGCTATCCGCTGATTAACTCAAAGGATCACAAAACCTTTGAGATTCCGGAAGAGCTGTGCAATGGTACTGACATTGTTAAGGTAACTTTTCGTCTAACCGTGGCTGATTTGATTGACAGCGAGCTAATTCAGTTGTATCCTATCAGTATTGTAAAACAGATTTTAAAACAGGAGGATTTATAAATGGCTAAGATTTTAATTGTTGATGATGCAGCATTTATGCGAATGATGCTCAAGGACATTCTGACAAAGGGAGGATTCGAGATTGCCGGAGAAGCAGCAGACGGTGTGGAAGCAATCGCAAAATACCAGGAATTAAAACCAGACCTGGTTACACTTGATATTACCATGCCGAACAAGGATGGTATCCAGGCTCTTAAGGAAATCAAGGCATCAGATCCAAACGCTACATGTGTAATGTGCTCTGCAATGGGACAGCAGTCCATGGTTATCGAAGCAATTCAGTCCGGTGCCAAGGATTTTATTGTAAAACCTTTCCAGGCAGACCGTGTATTGGAATCCATACGCAAGGTTCTGGGTTAATATAAAATATTTTATATGCTATGGTTCACACCCTTACATAAATTCTACAAGAATTAGCAAGGGTGTGTGGGCTGTACCTATTTTGCAGAATATGTGTAAACACGAACCTGTTCGTTCTTTTAATCCGGTACATACAGCTGGATTGCTTTTTGTGTTCAAAAATAACTCCCATAATTTTCAAAGAAAACAGCCGGAAAATCCGTTACC
>CAYNOE010000073.1:0-6947 GCA_964398745.1 uncultured Lachnobacterium sp. | reverse complement strand
GGCTGTTTTTTTGGTGTTCTAACCCGTCAAGTTTACAGTTCACGCAGGCTTTCGAGGGCATGCTTTAAAAGGATGGCCTCTCCGTGCTCCTCAATAAATGCCTGGCGCTCCGCTCCTACGAGGATGTCGGCCGCAAATTCATCCGTCAGTGCAGACAGCTGCCATACTTCGTCCTCGGACAGTTCTGAAAGGTCCAGAAGCAGCAGGTATTCGTTCCGGTATTTATAGAGCGCCCCTGGCGGCAGAACCGGTGTCCGTATCTGCTTTGCAAAGCGCGCCAGAATATCCAGGTCTGTAAAAACCAGGGTGATCAGTACACGGACATTTTCATCATCTTCCCCATTTTTTCCATTCTGCCCAAGTTCCTCCCATTTCTGCTGCGGAATGGAATTGATCAGTCCGCTCACGATATCTTTTAAGTGTTCCATCATTTCATCTGACCCCGGATGCTCCGAAAAAGTCAGTGCAAGCGTATGATCGGACATAAAATCTGCCCGCACTGTCTTGATTCCAAGCTCAAATTTGGTTTCAAACCGCTGCTCCGCCAGATCGAAAATCTCGTTCATAAATTCCTGTGTACGCTCTCCGTTACTCATAATCTCTTCCAGTGTATATCCCAGATCCGTAATTTCCTGTTCTGATATCACACACTGAATGGTGTGTTTTCCGATGCGGGAAAATCTCATATGCCCACCCTCTTTCCTGTATCCTGACTGTTCATCCTTCCAGTTTCATTTGTCTGACTTTCTGCCTGATCCTCTGTAATGCGTTGTCAATTGATTTCGGACTTTTCTCCATGATTTCTGCAATCTGAATATAGTTATTCCCATCCAGATACAGATGCAACACCTGATTCTCCATTTTACTGAGATTTCCAGTTAAACGGCGGCTGAATTCCTCCCAGACCTCCTGATCAATTACCATCTGCTCCGGACTTTCACTGTGTCCGAATATCCCCTCTTCCGCAATCCCGTCTGCATTTTCCTGCACGGAAAGCGAAATATAGGAGTTTAGCGGCTGGTGTTTTTTGCGGTTGGACGCCTCAAGTGCCGAATAAAGCTGCCGGTTGATGCATATTTCCGCAAAATGGTAAAAGGCTGCCTCTTTCCCATCCTTAAAATCCCTTATTGCCTTAAACAGCCCTATCATGCCTTCCTGAATCAAATCTTCCGTTTCCCCGCCAATCAGGTACATCGCATTTGCACGCCTTCGTACCAGCGGCTTATATTTTTCCAGTATATAATCCATAATTTCTGTTTTCCCCCGCCGGAGCATTCCAATCAGCTCCTCGTCGGATAATGCGCTGTAGTGCATTCTCAGTTCTTCCATGATTTAACCAGTGTTATCCTTTTTTCATACGCTGCCGGACAATCTCATATGCCAGCACACCTGCCGCCACCGATGCATTCAGGGAGCCTGTATTCCCCTTCATGGGAATGGCGGCTGACATGTCACAGTTTTTTTTCACAAGGTCACTTACCCCGTTTCCCTCGCTTCCAATAACAAGCCCAACAGGTCCCGTAAGATCCATGTCGTACATTAACGTTCCTTCCATGTCCGCACAAACAAACCACATACCGCTTTTTTTCAAATCCCTGATAGTGGCAGAAAGATTGGTAACCTTTGCAACCGGCACATAGTTAATGGCTCCTGCGGAAGCTTTTGCAACAACAGCCGTCAGTCCTGCTGCACGCCGTTTTGGAATGACCACCCCGTGGGCGCCTGCATTGTTTGCAGTACGGATAATGGCTCCAAGGTTGTGCGGATCCATAATTCCATCCAGAAAAACCAGAAACGGCTCCTCTCCTTTTTCGCTGGCATTCTGAAGCATTGTTCCAATATCAGAATATGCATAGGCCGCGCAGACCGCAATCACTCCCTGGTGCTTTCTGGTTTCGGAAAGCTGGTCCAGACGTTCCTTCGACACATAGCTGATAACAGTATCCTGCTTTTTTGCTTCCCTCGTAATCGTACTTACCGGTCCGTCCTGGCATCCGTCCAGCACATAGAGTTTATCAACTGTTTTTCCGGAACGGAAAGCTTCCAGAACTGCATTTCGTCCTTCAATCCGGTTTTCGCCTGCCTGGTCTTTTTCTTTCCTATTCTCTCCACTTTTCATCTCTTCCATGTTGTTTTCCCCATATTCCATTTTTTGTAACGCAGGCTTTCCGCTACAGCGTAAGCCCCAGTCCGTGCATGGCAGTCTTTACCAGCTCTAAAAGTCTTTCCATCCTGTCTGACAGGTAAAGGTAGCCTGCGAGTGCTTCAAACCCGGTTGCCTTGCGGTAATCCGCCACGGTGGCATTTTTTGCCCTGGTCGGGGAATTTGCATTGCGTCCCCTGCGGTATATATCTTTTTCCTCTTCGGTAAGATGTTCCTCTAAATATTCTATGATAAGAGCCTGCGTATGTGCTTTTACAATCCCGCTGGTTCTCCTGTGGAGCATATTTGCCCTTGTATTTCCTTTTCCGACCACCACGGTACGGATAATGAGGTCAAATACCCCGTCGCCGATGTACGCCAGCGTAAGCGGCGAATAGGTACGGATATCCACGTCTGCCAAATCAAAATAATGACGGATATATGAATCAATCCCTGTTTCCATAAGTTTATTTCCCCGTAAATTCTATTACGGTTCCCTCCCGGGTGTCCTTTATCTGTATTCCGCGTGCTTTAAGCTCCTCACGGATCTGATCTGCTTTCGCAAAATCCTTTGCCTTTTTGGCCTCTGTACGCTCTGCCGCCTTATTTTCTGCCCACTGCCTTAACTCCTCATCCATGCCGTTTTCGGGGTTTAAAAGACCCTTTCCTGCCGTGAGCAGGTCAAGTGAGAGTACACGGTCAAAATCCTTCAGAAGCACAAGCTTTGTTTTATCATTTATACCGGCTTTAACCACATCATAAACAACTGTAACAGCCATGGAAGTGTTCAGGTCGTCGCAGATGGCGTCCAGAAATCTTGTCCGGTATTCTGAAACTGCAGTTTCATCTACCTCCCCTTCCTCTGAAAACGCGGCAATCTTTTTGACCAGCTTCTCATAAGCGGACTCCATATTATCCAGATTTTCATAAGAAAATACCAGAGGCTTGCGGTAATGGGACTGCAGGCAGAACATACGGTATGCAAGCGGTTTATATCCCTTCTCTTCCAGCAGGGAAACCGTAAGGAAATCCCCTTTGGACTTACTCATTTTGCCGGACTGGTCATTTAAATGGTTTACATGGAACCAGTACCTGCACCATTTATGTCCCAGATATGCCTCAGACTGCGCGATCTCGTTAGTATGGTGCGGAAATATATTGTCCACGCCGCCGCAGTGGATATCCATGTATTCCCCCAGATGCTTCATGCTGATGCAGGAACACTCGATATGCCATCCCGGATAACCCATGCCCCACGGGC
Source organism: uncultured Lachnobacterium sp. (assembly GCA_964398745.1). GTDB lineage: Bacteria > Bacillota > Clostridia > Lachnospirales > Lachnospiraceae > Roseburia. The sequence continues at coordinate 3,543 of CAYNOE010000073.1, read as the reverse complement.
TTTCCCATTTCAGCGCCTGGTCCTCAAATTTGGATTTGGTAAACCATAACACAAAGTCGTTTTTGTTTTTCTTGTTGACATCCTCTTTTACATCATCCCTGACGCCGACCTGGAGTTTTTCCTTTTCAACCGCGGAAGAAAAAACAAAATAATCGGAGAGCCTGCTGGTATCAAAATAGATGTTTCCACCTGCCGGGTATGCATAACCTTTTTCCAGAAGGACTTCTACCATATGGATAAATTCCGGTATGCAGTTCGTGGCCGGTTCGACCACCTCCGGCCTTTTGATATTTAATTTCCTGCAGTCATCAAAAAACGCATCCGTGTAATACTGCGCGATTTCCATGACGCCCTTATGCTCGCGCTTTGCGCCTTTTAACATCTTGTCTTCGCCTGTGTCCGCGTCAGAGGATAAATGCCCCACATCCGTGATATTCATCACGCGCTTCACCTCATAACCTGCGTAACGGAGTCCCTTTTCCAGTACATCCTCCATAATGTAAGTGCGCAGGTTTCCAATGTGTGCAAAATGGTAAACCGTTGGTCCGCAGGTGTACATTCCAATCCTGCCATCCTCATGCGGTACGATGACCTCATCTTTTCTTGTCAATGTATTATAAAAATGAAATTTGTTTTCCATTTCTGTTTTCTCCATGTCATATTCCAGAGGGGTCTGGATAGTTACCTATATTTTACAATATCTTACGCAAAATTCCTATATAAATTTACTATTTTTTTACCAATGGATCTACTGTTGTTGCAGTCCGCAGCCCCCGCAGGAATCGCAGCCAGCCGTTACCGCAGTACTCCCTTCATAAAAACCGGTCAGAAGACAGACCGCCTGTGCTGCAATCCCCTCCCCGGCTCCGGTAAATCCAAGTCCTTCTTCTGTCGTTGCCTTGACATTCACCTGGTTTTTGTCTATTTTCAGCGCATCTGCTATATTTTTTTCCATTTCTTCAATGTACGGGCGCAGTTTCGGCTGCTGCGCAATAATTGTTGCATCCAGATTGTCAATTACATATCCGCTCTCCTCTATAAGCTTCCCTACTTTTTCCAGAAGCACAATGCTTGAAATTCCTTTGTACTGCTCATCCGTATCCGGGAAATGTTTCCCGATATCCCCAAGTGCTGCTGCCCCAAGCAGCCCATCCATAACCGCATGCACCAGCACGTCTGCATCCGAATGCCCCAAAAGCCCGTGTGTATGCTCTATCGTCACACCACCCAATACCAGCTTTCCGCCCTCTATAAGACGGTGTACGTCATATCCTGTTCCTATTCTCATGACCCGGTTCTCCTTCTTACCTTTTAATTATTTAGATGTTTGCGAAACTCCTTATTCCCAAAAACTGGTATGCTGTCGCATTAACTTCTGGTAAAACAGCGCAGAATATTTGTTTGTATGCAGGGCGGATTTTTATTATCTGTTTTAATTGTACAGTCAATAACCACAAAATACGGGGTATCCTCCGACACCCCGCAACAAAACAATCCCCCGCTGCTAAGCCAGCGCAGCCGTGATGATTGCCATAGAATAAACCTCCGAAGCATTACACCCGCGCGACAGGTCATTAATCGGCGCATTCAGTCCGAGAAGAATCGGCCCGTATGCCTCAAAGTTACCAAGACGCTGTGCAATCTTGTATCCGATATTTCCTGCATTGATATCCGGGAAAATAAAGGTATTGGCATGCCCGCCTACTTCCAGTCCCGGGCATTTTGTTCTTGCAACACGCGGTGAAACCGCCGCGTCAAACTGCATTTCCCCTCCAATCGGAAGATCCGGGTATTTCGCCTTGGTCTTATTGGCTGCGTTTCTCATCTTGTCCACATCCTCGCCCTTGCCTGAGCCGAGTGTAGAGTAGCTTAAAAATGCAAGCTGCGGGTCAACCCCGAAAATCTTTGCGCACTTGGTAGTCTCCCATGCGATTTCTACCAGTTCATCCTCAGTCGGATGAATGTTGATTGCACAGTCCGCCATCGCAAGCACCTCGTTTTCACCTGTTGCAGACGGACGTACAAGAATATAGCAGGAAGAAACAATTGTGTTGTCCGGTTTTGTCTTAATAAGCTGCAGTGCCGGACGTACCGTATCAGCAGTGGAGTATGTAGCTCCTCCCAATAGTGCATCCGCAACTCCCATCTTCACAAGCATTGTTCCGAAATAATTGTTCTGTGAAAGGATTCCCCTTGCCTGCTCCTTTGTCACGCCCTTGCTCTTTCTAAGTTCGCAGAATAAATCAATCATTTCCTCCATGCGGTCAAACTCCGCCGGATTGATAATCTGGGCTCCACGGATATTAAAACCGCTGTCCTCTGCCACTGCATAAATTTCCTCTTCATTCCCGACTAAAATCGGATGCAGGAAACTGCTCGCCAGAAGTCTTGATGCTGCTTCCAGAATCCGCGGATCCTTTCATTCTGTAAATACGATTTTCTTGGGACTTTTTTTCAGGATATTAATCAACTGTCCAAAACCAAACATAATCTATCTCCTTATTTTATATTTTATTAGTTTGCTTACTAATCAATATTGTATACTCCTTTGGTAGCAAATTCAACTTTTTTTCATGTTTTTTAGCTATTTTTTCTTTTTTCTCTATGCCAGAATTTCCAGTATCCGCTTTGTCCCCGCATTGTCCGTATTATCCACCACGAAATCACAGATTTCCCGGTTTCTTTTTTCCGCATCAATGGAAAGAATCCTTAAGGTTTTTTCTTCCAGGTCAAAATCCTCCTGTAAAATATCCTGAATCAGCGTTTCCTTGTCTTTGGCAATATAAATGATTGCCGTCTGGAAATGCCGTTTCATGGCAATTGCCCCGCACATGTCAAGTGGCATGACGGCATACTGTCCCCCGCTTAAAACAGCCTCAATATCTTCTCTCTTTGTTCCGTATTTGATTCCGGCATACATAGTACGTTCAAAAAAATGCTGGCTTTCAAATTCCTCTTCTGTCAGATAATGATGCTTTGCACTTTTTTTCGTGCAGTAGGTTTTGGGACTGACAAAACGGGAATCCTTACAAAGCTCCTTTGTGATTTCGCTTTTCCCGGAACCGGAAGGTCCCACAAGCGCAAGCACAGCAGGACCAGACAGCTTTGCATGTCCTGACTGGGATACATGGATAATCTGTTTTACCAGGGATACAAATTCCGTCATATCGTTCACGGATAAAAGTCCCGTCATTTTCCAGTTCCAGGGCTTACGCATCAGTACCGGATATGCCGCCGGGGTTTCCAGGACATTATGAATGGCATCGTCTAATATAATATCAAACTGCACCAGGTTTTTGGCATTTCCCAGAATAATGTTTTCCGGCGGAAACTCCGGAAATGCATCCAGTATCTGCTTAGCCCGGATTCCCATAAACTGCGGGTACGCGGCTGTAATAAAATAAACGTCCGCAATTTCCATCAGTCTGCGGACCGCCTTTTTCGTGCGTTCCTTCACCTTCTGCCTGCAATAAAGCTCCTCGTATCCGTAAAACTCCTTAATCACAGAAGCCCGCCCCTTATTCTCCCAGGAATCAATCTCTG
>CAYNOE010000072.1:3451-12639 GCA_964398745.1 uncultured Lachnobacterium sp. | reverse complement strand
GGCGGTTGCCGGAGAAGCGAACGTACCGTTTTTCTCGCTTGCGGGTTCGGATTTTGTGGAAATGTTTGTCGGTGTGGGTGCGTCCCGTGTGCGTGACTTGTTTAAGGAAGCGCAGAAGATGGCGCCGTGTATTATTTTTATAGATGAGATTGATGCAATCGGAAAGAGCCGTGAAAGCAGGTATGGCGGCGGCAATGACGAGCGGGAACAGACATTAAACCAGCTCCTTGCGGAAATGGACGGATTTGACCCTTCCAAGGGAATTCTGATTCTTGCCGCGACCAACCGCCCGGAGGTGCTGGATAAGGCACTCCTGCGCCCTGGGCGGTTTGACCGGCGGATTATTGTGGATAAGCCGGATTTAAAAGGACGGCTTGAAACACTTAAGGTTCATTCGAAGGATGTCCATATGGATGAGAGCGTGGATCTGGATGCGCTTGCGCTGGCAACCGCGGGACTGGTGGGTTCCGACCTTGCAAATATGATTAATGAAGCTGCAATTAATGCGGTAAAGCATAACAGGAAGCTTGTCAACCAGGCGGATTTATTTGAAGCGTTTGAGCTTGTGGCAGTCGGCGGAAAGGAAAAGAAAGACCGTGTGATGGGCGAGCGGGAGAGAAGGATTGTGTCCTATCATGAGGTGGGGCATGCGCTTGTTTCCGCATTGCAGAAGAACACGGAGCCGGTACAGAAAATTACAATCGTGCCGCGTACCATGGGTGCGCTTGGATATACACTGCAGACGCCGGAGGAAGAAAAATATCTGGAAACCAAAGATGAGCTCCTTGCCAAGATTAATACCTTTATGGCTGGCCGTGCGGCGGAGGTGCTGGTTTTTAATTCCGCGACGAGCGGGGCGGCGAATGATATTGAGCAGGCGACCAAGATTGCGAGAGCCATGGTTACCATGTACGGAATGTCGGATAAGTTTGGCATGATGTGTCTTGCTACCGTGGAGAACCAGTATCTGGACGGCCGTGCCGGATTAATCTGCGGCGAGGATACGGCGGGACTTATAGACCGTGAGGTTCTGGATATTATCAACCATGCTTATGATACGGCGATGCAGCTTCTTGTGGAAAACCGCGAGATTTTAAACCATATCAGCGACTACCTTTATGAAAAGGAAACAATTACCGGTAAGGAATTCATGAAGATTTACCGCGAAATGAAAGGACTTCCGCCGGAAGAGGAATCGAAAGATGTTTGATTTTGAAGAAGAGCTTCGTAAACTCCCGGATACGCCGGGAGTTTATATTATGCATGATGAAACGGATGCAATCATATATATTGGAAAAGCATTGAGTTTAAGGAAACGCGTGCGCCAGTATTTCCAGCCCAGCCATGACGAGGGTATCAAAAAAAAACAGATGGTGGAGCATATTGCAAGGTTTGAGTATATCATTACGGACTCCGAACTGGAAGCGCTTGTTCTGGAATGCAACCTGATTAAGGAGCATACCCCGAAATACAATACTATGCTGCGTGATGACAAAACCTATCCGTATATCCGAGTGACAGTTGGGGAAGAATTTCCAAGGGTGCTGTTTTCCAGACAGATTAAAAAAGACAGGTCTAAGTACTTCGGTCCCTATACGAGCGCGGGGGCGGTCAAGGATACAATTGAATTAATCAACAAAATTTACAGGCTGCGCACCTGCAGCAGAAAGCTTCCAAAGGATATCGGGAAGGAGCGTGCCTGTCTGAATTACCATATCCACCAGTGTGCTGCCCCGTGCCAGGGAAAAATCAGCAGGGAAGAATATGCCGGTCAGGTACGCAAAGTGCTGGAATTTTTAAATGGAAATTATACTTCTGTTACAAAAGAACTGCAAGAGCGGATGAAACAGGCTTCGGAACAGATGGAGTTTGAAAAGGCGATTGAGTACCGCGAGCTTTTAAATAGCGTGAAGCAGATTGCACAGAAACAGAAAATAACCAGCATGGACCAGGAGGACAAGGACATTATCGCACTTGCGAGTGATGATACGGATGCGGTTGTGCAGGTGTTTTTTATCAGAAGCGGCAAGCTGATCGGGCGCGACCATTTTCATGTGCGTGTCGGTACGGAGGAAAACTCCAGTGATATTCTTGTCAATTTTGTGAAGCAGTTTTATTCGGGAACACCATTTATTCCGCGGGAAATTATGCTGCAGGAAGAAATAGAGGATATACCGGTTCTGGAGGAGTGGCTGACAAAAAAACGCGGACGCAAAGTCACTATCCGGATTCCGCAGAAAGGATTAAAGGAAAAACTGGTCGAACTGGCGGCAAAAAACGCAGACCTTGTATTAAGCCAGGACAAAGAAAAAATTAAACGCGAGGAAGGCAGGACAATCGGGGCAGTGAGGGAACTGGAGCATCTGCTTGGCATGACGGGGTTAAACCGTATGGAGGCATACGATATTTCCAACACCAACGGCTTTGAAACAGTCGGTTCCATGGTTGTATATGAAAAGGGCAAACCAAAACGGAGCGATTACCGCAAATTTAAGCTGCGCACGGTGGCAGGACCGGATGACTATGCTTCCATGCATGAGGTTTTAACCAGGCGTTTTCTGCATGGAATGAAAGAGCAGGAGGAACTTTCAGATAAGGCGCTTCCGGAGGAACTGGGAAGTTTCACGAGGTTTCCCGATATTATCCTGATGGACGGAGGAAAGGGACAGGTCAATATCTGTTTGCAGGTGCTGGATGAGCTTGGACTTTCTATTCCGGTCTGCGGAATGGTAAAGGATGACAATCACCGTACAAGGGGGTTGTATTTTAATAATGTGGAAATTCCCATTGACCGCCATGGGGAGGGATTTAAGCTTGTGACACGGATTCAGGATGAAGCGCACCGGTTTGCGATTGAGTACCACAGGTCGCTGCGGTCAAAGGCGCAGGTACATTCTGTCCTGGATGATATTGAAGGAATCGGGCCGGCGAGAAGAAAGGCGCTGATGCGGCATTTCCTGTCGCTGGAAAAAATTCGGGAGGCTTCGGTGGAGGAGCTGGCAGAGGTTGACGGGATGAATAACGCAATTGCGCAGCGCGTACATGATTTTCTGAATTAACAGTTGTCTGCTTGTGATAAGAGGTGCGGAGTGGTAAAATAATGGATGAACAGGCAGCTGAAGGAAAAAACGTAAAACAAGGGGGATAATATGCAGAATAACAGTAGTGTAAGTGTGGCAAAGATTGCGGAAATGCTGGATCTTAAAAATTTCACGGCGGAGATTGATTTGAAAAAGCGCAGGATTATTTCCTGCGATGTCAACCGTCCGGCACTCCAGCTGACTGGGTATTTCGAGCATTTTGAGGAATCCAGGGTCGAGATTCTTGGAAATGTGGAATATACCTATATCCAGCATATGGGAGAGGAAGAAAGAAAGCTGAGGTTTAAGTCTTTTCTGTCTTTTGATATTCCCTGTGTTATTTTCTGCAGGGATTTGATACCGAATCCGGTATTTCTGGAAATGGCAAAGGCACACGGGGTACCGGTGCTTGGAACCGGGCGGCCGACATCGGAATTTATGGCGGAGCTGATTTTAACGCTTGGGGAACAGCTTGCGCCGAGCATTACAATTCACGGGGTACTGGTGGATGTGTATGGCGAGGGACTGATGATTACGGGCGACAGCGGAATTGGAAAGAGTGAGGCAGCGCTTGAACTGATCCGCAGGGGACACCGCCTCGTTACGGATGATGTGGTGGAAATCCATAAAATTAATGAGCATACACTGATGGGAACTTCCCCGGAGGTAACAAGACATTTTATCGAACTGCGGGGTATAGGAATCATAGATGTGAAAACACTATATGGTGTAGAATGTGTCAAGGAAAAACAGCAGATTGACCTGGTTATTAAGCTGGAGGACTGGAAAAAGGATGCGGATTATGACCGGCTGGGGCTGGAAGAAGAATATATTGAGTATCTGGGCAACAAAGTAGTCTGCCATTCCCTTCCGATTCGTCCGGGCAGAAACCTTGCAGTCATCTGTGAGACCGCAGCCGTAAACCACAGGCAGAAAAAGATGGGTTACAACGCCGCGCAGGAACTGTACCGCAGGGTGCAGGCGAATATGACAAAAAGCAGGGAAGAGGAAGAAAAAAGTTAAATCAGAATTTAAAAAGAGGTGCATAATCATGGAAAAGAAAGATATCTGGGAGAAATATCCACAAGGGACAGAACGCGACACGGTATTCCGGTTTGCCGAAGAATACCGTAAGTTTTTATCAGAACACAAGACGGAGCGCGAGTGTGCCCGGGCCTTTTATGAGGAAGCAAAAAAAATGGGATTTGCAGACCTGGATGAACTGGTTGCGGAGCACAAAACCGTTAAGACAGGGGATAAAATTGTAGCGGATAACATGGGAAAAGGACTTGCACTTTTTATTGTAGGAAAACAGCCGTTGGAAGCGGGCATGAATATACTCGGTGCGCATATAGATTCCCCGAGGCTGGATTTAAAGCAGGTTCCGCTTTATGAAGAAAGCGGGATGGCGATGCTTGATACCCATTATTATGGTGGTGTCAAGAAATACCAGTGGGTGACGCTTCCGCTTGCGCTGCATGGCGTCATCTGTAAAAAAGACGGTACGACGGTTACGGTAAATATCGGGGATAAACCAAAAGATCCGGTATTTGCAGTCAGCGACCTGTTAATTCACCTTGCAGGGGAACAGATGGAAAAGAAAGCGGCCAAAGTTATTGAAGGTGAAAACCTGGATCTTTTAATCGGAAGCATTCCGGCTGACGAAGAGAACAGTGAGGATGAAAAGAAGAAAAAAGAACTTGTAAAGGCGAATATACTGGACATTCTTGCAAAGGAATACGGAATTGAGGAAGAGGATTTTCTTTCTGCGGAAATCGAAGTGGTTCCGGCGGGGGAGGCAAGGGATTATGGATTTGACCGCAGTATGATTATGGGATACGGGCATGACGATAGGGTTTGTGCCTATCCATCTTTTGAAGCCATGCGTGAAATCAACGAGCCGGAATACACAAGCGTCTGCCTGCTGGTTGACAAGGAGGAGATTGGAAGCGTCGGGGCATCTGGTATGCAGTCGCGTTTTTTTGAAAACTGTGTGGCGGAAGTGATGAATCTTACCGGTGCATACAGTGAGCTTGCCGTGCGCCGTGCCATGAAAAATTCAAAAGTGCTTTCTTCGGATGTATCGGCAGCATTTGACCCGAATTATCCTTCTGTTATGGATAAAAATAACTGTGCCTATTTTGGAAAAGGTCTGGTTGTGAACAAATATACCGGGGCAAGGGGCAAATCAGGCTCCAATGACGCCAATGCAGAATACATGGCAAAACTCAGAAGGATTTTTGATGACAACAGCGTGGCATTCCAGACGGCTGAACTTGGAAAAGTGGACCAGGGAGGCGGCGGAACCATTGCATATATCCTTGCAAATTATGGCATGAATGTAATTGACAGCGGGGTTGCGGTCTTAAATATGCATGCGCCATGGGAGATTATCAGCAAGGCGGACTTATATGAGGCGCTGCGCGGGTATATTGCATTTTTGAAGGAGGCGTGATGGCAGAGTTTGAAGAGCTGCTGAACAGACAGTTTCCACAGCTTGTTGTTTTGCGAAAGGAACCCATGAAAAACCATACGACTTTTAAGATTGGGGGTCCGGCGGAATACTATGTCTGTCCGAAAGAGGAGGAAATGGCAGCAGTCCTTTCGGCAGCAAAACAGTGTGCGCTGGAAGTAACCATTATTGGAAACGGAAGCAATCTTCTGGTCGGGGACAGAGGGATTCGCGGGCTTGTGATGGAAATCGGCGCAGGAATGAACCAGGTGGAGACGGAAAACACCATCGTGCGGGCAAAAGCAGGTACGCTTTTGTCTGCCGCAGCCGCAAAAGCTGCAAAAGCGGGACTGACAGGAATGGAATTTGCCGCAGGAATTCCGGGAAGCGTGGGCGGTGCGGTTACGATGAATGCCGGGGCTTATGACGGGGAAATCAAAGACATTCTTGCCAGTGTCAGGGTGCTGACAAAAGAGGGGGAGGAAAAGGTGCTTCATGCTGATGAACTGGATCTTTCCTACCGCCACAGCAGTATTCCAAAGAACGGGTATCTGGTGCTTTCGGCGGATTTTTCGCTTTCTGCCGGAAAAGAAGAAGAGATTCGCCGGAAAATGGCGGAGTTCCGTGAAAGACGGATATCCAGACAGCCGCTGGAATATCCGAGCGCAGGCAGTACCTTCAAACGCCCGCAGGGGCATTTTGCAGGGAAGCTGATTATGGATGCGGGGCTGCGTGGTTACACGGTAGGCGGTGCGCAGGTGTCCGAAAAGCACTGCGGCTTTGTGATTAATAAAAGCGGTGCAACGGCTTCCGATGTGAAACGGCTTATGGAGGATGTGCAGAAACGGGTGATGGAGGAATATGGTGTGTTTCTGGAACCGGAAGTAAAGATGATCGGGGAGTTTTAAGGTTTGGGGCAAATGGTAATACCCTTTATGGGGCATTACAGGTTACATAATGAAAGAAGGTGTACGGTGTGCGGTTTGTCATTGTGACAGGTATGTCGGGAGCGGGTAAAAGCACGGCGATGAAAATGATGGAGGATATGGGATTTTTCTGTATTGACAATCTTCCGATTCCTCTTCTGGATAAGCTGGTTGATTTTACTACAAATTTTGATACGCAGATGCAGAATATTGCCATCGGGATTGATGCCAGAAGTGGTGAGCGTCTGGATACGGTGGAATCAATGCTTGAAATTTTAAAACAGAAAGATGTTGGCTATGAAGTGCTTTTTCTTGATGCTGAGGACAATGTGCTTGTTAAGCGATACAAGGAAACCAGAAGAAACCATCCGCTTGCGCCGGGCGAACGTGTAAACAAGGGAATCGGGCTGGAACGCAAAAAACTGGAGCATCTAAAGAAAAAAGCAGATTTTATTATTGATACCAGCAGACTTTTGACGCGGGAATTAAAAACTGAACTCGAAAAAATATTTGTACGGGATGAGCAGTTTAAAAGTCTGTTTGTGACAATTCTTTCATTTGGATTTAAGTATGGAATTCCTGCAGATGCAGATATTGTGATGGATGTTCGTTTTCTTCCCAATCCGTATTACGTGGAAGGGCTGCGCGCCAAGACCGGCAATGATGTGGAGATTCAGCAGTATGTGATGCAGTTTGACGAGGCGGGAATCTTCCTGGATAAACTGGATGATATAGTAAGGTTCTTAATTCCAAATTATATTTCTGAAGGGAAGAACCAGCTTGTGATTGCCATTGGGTGTACGGGAGGAAAACACAGGTCAGTGACCCTTGCCAATGAGCTTTATAAAAGAATGGATACGGTCGAAAAACGGGAATATGGCCTTAAAATCGAGCACCGGGATATTGGAAAAGGTTGAGAAAATAATATGTCGTTTTCTGGTGAAGTCAAAGAGGAACTAAAAAAACAGTATGGAAAAAGCCGCCACTGCCAGATTGCAGAACTGGCAGGGATGCTGGAACTGGAGGGCAGTCTGGATACAGTCTCGCATAAGATTGTTTTTGCCGTCAGTAACGAGGCTTTAAAAGAAAAATACATGCTTCTGCGAAAGAAGGCTTTTGGGGAAGATGCTTCTGATGAAAAGATTCTGGAAGCCCTCCGCTGGCCAAAAGAACAGAAGGAGATTTTTCATACAGATAGTCTTTTGTTACAGAGAACCTGTTGCAAACGCGCATTTATCCGCGGTGCATTTATGGCGGCAGGTTCCATCAGTAATCCCAGCAAGGCATATCATTTTGAGATTGTCTGCAAAAAAAAGGAGCAGGCCGCGCAGTTGCAGGAGATGATGGAATTTTTTGATATGGAAGCAAAAATCGTCGAGCGGAAAGAACGTTTTGTTGTTTATCTGAAAGAGGGTTCCCGGATTGTGGATATGCTCAATGTGATGGAAGCCTATGTATCCCTGATGAATCTGGAAAACGTCCGGATTTTAAAAGAGATGCGGAATGTTGTAAACCGCAAGGTGAACTGTGAAACTGCAAATATCAATAAGACAGTGAATGCCGCAGTGAAACAGACAGAGGCAATCCGTAAGATTCGGGATAAAATCGGGTTTGACAGGCTTCCTTACCAGCTTGCCGAGATTGCACAGGCAAGACTGGACAATCCGGATGCAACGTTAAAAGAGCTGGGAGCCTGCCTGGATCCGCCGGTCGGGAAATCCGGTGTGAACCACAGACTGCGGAAACTGGCAGAGATTGCAGATCGATTACCATAAAATTAAAAATACATTTAACAATAGAGGGGTACATATGTCTCAGAAAATTTTATTTATTGTAAATCCACATTCAGGAAAAGGGCAGATTAAAAACAATATCCTGCAGATTATAGATATTATGGTAAAAAGCGGGTTTGAGGTGACAGTATATACAACGCAGGAACGGGCGGATGCGGTCAGGAAAGTGGTGGAAAACGGTGCGGATTATGACAGGATTGTCTGCAGCGGCGGGGATGGCACGCTGGATGAGGTGATGACCGGGCTGATGAAGGGCGGACTTAAAATACCGATTGGCTATATTCCGGCAGGAAGTACCAATGATTTTGCCAATTCGCTTAAAATTCCGAAAGGTATGTTAAAGGCTGCGGAACGTGCGGTAGGGGAGAAACCGTTTGCCTGCGATATTGGTTCCTTTAACTCCGATACCTTTGTTTATGTGGCAGCGTTCGGACTGTTTACGGAAGTATCCTACAAAACCTCCCAGCAAATGAAAAATATATTTGGTCATCTGGCATATTTAATGGAAGGGGTAAAGCAGCTTCATGATATTCCGTCTTACAGCCTGCAGGTGGAGCATGACGGGGAGCTTTTCCAGGATGAATTCATCTACGGGATGGTGACAAACTCCGTTTCAGTCGGCGGATTCAAAGGGATGACAGGAGCAGATGTAAAACTGGATGACGGTGTGTTTGAGGTGACGCTGATTAAGATGCCGCATAATCCGATTGAGCTGAACCAGATTCTGACAAGCCTGACCAGCAAGACCAATAATTCTTCCATGATTTATTCCTTTAAAACTGAAGAGGTACACATTACCGCAAAGGAAAAAGTTGCGTGGACGCTGGACGGCGAATTCGGGGGAGAGCATGATGAGGTAACGATTCGCAACCTGAAACAGCGGGTGGATATTTTCGTCTGAGTAAATGGAAAGAAATCCCTTTATTTTTGCCTGAAA
>CAYNOE010000072.1:0-3441 GCA_964398745.1 uncultured Lachnobacterium sp. | reverse complement strand
GCATCTGTGGTATTGTATTTTCTGCTGAAATGGACTATAAGTGCTTTATTTTTGGATAAAAATGTAATATAATAAAACCAGTTTATGATTAGGAGGAAAAAGAAATGTTAGTATCTGCAACAGAAATGCTCAAAAAAGCAAAGGCAGGCCATTATGCAGTTGGCCAGTTCAATATCAATAACTTAGAGTGGACAAAGTCAGTCCTTCTGACTGCACAGGAGTTAAACTCTCCGGTAATCCTTGGAGTATCCGAAGGCGCAGGCAAGTATATGACAGGATTTAAAACAGTTGCAGCAATGGTTAAGGCAATGGATGAGGAGCTTAATATCACGGTTCCGGTAGCGCTTCACCTTGACCACGGTACCTACGAAGGATGCTACAAGTGTATTAAGGCAGGCTTTACATCCATCATGTTTGACGGTTCCCACTATCCAATCGAGGAGAACGTGGCAAAGACAAAGGAACTGGTAAATGTCGCACATGCAATGGGAATGTCCATTGAGGCAGAAGTCGGTTCCATCGGCGGAGAGGAAGACGGCGTTGTCGGAATGGGCGAGTGCGCAGATCCTGATGAGTGCAAGGCAGTTGCTGACCTTGGTGTGGACATGCTTGCAGCAGGTATCGGCAATATCCACGGCAAATATCCTGAGAACTGGGCAGGCTTAAGCTTTGAGACACTCGATAAGATTCAGCAGAAAACAGGCATTATGCCGTTAGTACTTCACGGAGGTACAGGAATCCCGGCTGATATGATTAAGAAAGCCATTGACCTTGGTGTGTCCAAGATTAACGTAAATACAGAGTGCCAGTTATCCTTTGCAGATGCGACACGCAAATATGTGGAAGCAGGAAAAGACTTAGAGGGCAAGGGATTTGACCCGCGTAAGCTTCTTGCTCCGGGTGCAGAGGCAATTAAGGCAACGGTTAAGGAGAAGATGGAATTATTTGGTTCTGTTGGAAAGGCTTAAACTTTAAGAACCGAAAATATCGACAAAATATTTTCTTATTCCGTGTATTTTTATACAAAATTCATAAAATTGCGCAGAATCGAAAAAAAGGCTTGCAATTTATTCTGAAAAGAGTTATCGTAATTTCAGAAATAATGACAGACATGAACGAGGGCGTTCCAAGTTGGCTTGGAATGCCCTTTTGTCATATGCCGTGTTATTATTGTATAAAATGGTTTTATTTAAAATAAGATTACAATCAAGGGGATTTGATTGTCAGAAAAAGAAAGGATGTTGTGAAGATGAGTGATTATTTTAACGTAGCAGACATTTTCGGGGAAAACGTGTTTAATGATGCGGTCATGCAGGAACGTCTGCCGAAGAAAACCTACAAAAAACTCCGTGAAGTCATTGAGGAAGGCAGGGAACTCGACCTTGAAACCGCGGATGTGGTTGCACATGAGATGAAGGAGTGGGCGATTGAAAAGGGTGCCACCCATTATACCCACTGGTTCCAGCCGCTGACCGGCGTTACCGCTGAAAAGCATGATTCTTTTATCACGGCGCCGATGAAGAACGGCAAGGTGCTGATGAGTTTTTCCGGTAAGGAATTAATTAAGGGCGAACCGGATGCTTCTTCTTTCCCGTCAGGCGGTCTCCGTGCAACATTTGAGGCAAGGGGCTATACCGCATGGGACTGTACATCACCTGCATTCGTAAGACAGGATGCAGCGGGCGCAACGCTTTGTATTCCGACCGCGTTCTGTTCCTACACGGGTGAAGCGCTGGATCAGAAAACTCCGCTCCTTCGTTCCATGGAAGCAATCGACAAACAGTCTCTGCGGTTACTTCGTCTGTTTGGGAACACCACTTCAACAAAGGTTATGCCGTCCGTCGGACCGGAGCAGGAATACTTTATTGTAGACCGTGAGAAATACTTAAAGCGCAAGGACCTGATTTTTACCGGACGTACTTTATTTGGTGCAATGCCTCCTAAGGGACAGGAAATGGATGACCATTATTTCGGCGCTATCCGCGAGCGTATCGCAGCATATATGAGGGATGTGAACAAGGAACTCTGGAAGCTTGGTGTTGCGGCAAAGACGCAGCATAACGAGGTTGCCCCGGCACAGCACGAGATGGCTCCGATTTATGCCGAGTGCAATGTGGCGGTTGACCATAACCAGATGACAATGGAAACCCTGCGTAAGGTGGCTGGACGGCACGGTCTGCAGTGTCTGCTTCATGAGAAGCCGTTTGCAGGCGTGAATGGTTCCGGTAAGCATAATAACTGGTCCCTTACAACCGATGACGGAATTAATCTTTTGGATCCGGGTGACACACCGCATGAAAATGTCCAGTTCTTACTGGTGCTGACCTGTATCTTAAAGGCGATTGATGAACATGCGTTACTGCTTCGGGCATCTGCAGCAGATGTGGGAAATGACCACAGACTTGGGGCAAACGAGGCGCCGCCTGCCATCCTTTCCGTATATCTGGGCGACCAGCTCGGGGATGTGATGAACCAGTTAATAAGTACCGGTATTGCAACACACAGTATTGAGGGTGAGCGTTTGGAGACCGGTGTTAAGACAATTCCGGATTTTATGAAGGATGCGACAGACAGAAACCGTACTTCACCGTTCGCGTTTACCGGAAATAAATTCGAGTTCCGTATGCTTGGTTCACAGGATTCGGTGGCACAGCCGAACATCGTATTAAATACCATCGTTGCAGAGGCTTTTGCACAGGCGTGTGACGAACTGGAAAAGGCAGATGATTTTGAACTTGCCGTACATGATTTGATTAAGAAGTATGCAGTTGACCACCAGAGGGTTGTATTTAACGGTGACGGCTATTCGGATGAATGGGTGAAGCTGGCGGAAGAGAGAGGACTTCCAAACGTAAAATCCATGGTGGATGCAATTCCTGCATATACCGCACCGGAATCCGTAAAGGCATTTGAGAAATTTGGAGTATTCACGGAGCCGGAGCTTAAGTCCCGTGTGGAGATTGAGTATGAAACCTATGCCAAGACCATTAATATCGAGGCAAGGGCAATGATTGACATTGCCGGAAAGCAGATTATCCCGGCAGTTATTGGTTACACAACCGCACTTGGCAATTCCATCGGTTCTGTAAGAAATGCATGTGCAGAAGCAGACATAAGCGCGCAGACCGATATTTTAAAGGAAACTTCTTCCCTTCTGGCAGAAACAAAGAATGCCTTAAAGAAGCTGATTGAAGTGACGGACAAAGGCTGTGAGCTGGAAGAAGGCAGACAGCAGGCTGTGTTCTACAGGGATGAAGTGAAATCCGCAATGGATGCATTACGTGCACCGGTTGACAAACTGGAAATGATTGTTGACAAGGATATGTGGCCAATGCCGTCTTACGGTGATTTGATTTTTGAAGTATAAGGAGCAAATATATTACAATAGACACTTTTCTAATGAACCACGAAGCTGTGGAAAATTGGGGAAGTGTCTTTTTT
>CAYNOE010000071.1:0-12692 GCA_964398745.1 uncultured Lachnobacterium sp. | reverse complement strand
GATGGAACTGCGAAATGGGCAGTTTGTTTGGGTGTTTACAAAATTGGATACATTCATGGAACAATTACCCTGAAATTGAAGAACAATAAGTTACAGCTTAAATCCAAGTCGTTGTCTGGAGATATACTGGACACCGGATGCAGTGGTGCCGTGGATAAAGAAATGACAGTGTACAAGACTGCAGGAGGGAAAAAACCTGCATTTACGGTTCCGGCAAAAACTTCTGTCAGCTTTGTTTCATACAGAATAGTAAACAACAAAGTATATATTAAAGTGAAAAATTCAAAAGGAAAAATAGGATGGATTTCTGAAAAAGAAATGAAATGTCTTTATTTTGACGGAACGCTTCATGCGTAATGATATTTTGGGAGAATCAGAGGAAACAACTGAACCGGAAACCGTGCAGTTAAAAATTGCAGAGGGATTTACACAGAAGCTGGTTACTGAAAACGAGAAAATAAAATAATGGTCATCAACCAATGAGAAAGTTGCAACAGTTGACAGTAAAGGAAGAATTATCGCAAGAAAAAAAGGTAAAGCCGTCATTTCTGCAGAACTTGAAGATGGCAGGAAATTCAGTTGTGAAGTAAAGGTCATAAAAAATGTGTTTACTACAGAAAAACTCAGCAAGAAGAAGGTAAACAAAGGAGAAGTTGTCTTGAATCCTTATAAGATATCCTATGATAAAAAAGGAAATCTCGTTCTTAAGGTGCAGTGTATCAGCAGGTTGTCCTACAAACTTCAGAAATTGCTTAGTTTTAAGATAGTTATTAAAGATGAAGAAGGCAGCAAGGTGGTAAGTTACCGGAAGAATAATGTAAAAACAAATCTTGCTCCCGGTTCTTCAAAGGATTTAACATTTGTAATTAAAAAATCCAAATTAAAGAAGAAAAAGGTGGAGTTACCGTTTATCGAATATGAAGCCGCTGGTTATTACAATTAAGATGACTTCTGTGCAAGTAAATCGATAAGAACATAGCTAATAATTAAAAAGGAGAACGAACATGAAAAAACAAACAGCAGGAAAAACAAAAGGTTTCCAAAAACTCAGCAGTCTGGTACTGGCATTTGCTATTGCTATTACCACATTTTTTGCGCTGGCAGAACCAGCCGTAGCAAAAACATCACAAAACGAAGAAACACGGATAATAATCGCGGAAGGATTTACCCGGAAACTGTCTGTCAAAAATGGAACTGTCAAATCATGGTCATCAGGAAACGAGAAGATTGCAACCGTGGACAGTACAGGAAAACTGACCGCAAAGAAAAAGGGAAAAGCAACTATTTCTGCAAAGCTGAATGATGGCAGAACGCTAAAATATAAAGTAACGGTTGTGGAAAATGTATATAAGGCAAAGAAAATCAGCCTAAAAGATGTTGCAAAAGGGAAAGTTGCTTTTGAAATCTACAAGATTTTTGGGGATAAAAAGGGAAATCTCGTCATGAAAGCAAAATGTGTCAGCAGGTTGTCGCAAAAGCTTCCGGAATTCAGTAATCTTAAGATAGAACTTAAGGACAACAAAGGCAATACGGTTGGAACGTATAAAAAAGACTCTCTGAAAATGAATCTCACCCCGGATTCTTCAAAAGAGTTTACACTGGTACTTAAGAAATCCGGATTAGAGATGGAAAAGGTACAGTTACCGTTTATAAAATATGAAATTTCTGCTTCTGTTTCGCAGGAATGGCAGTTATTATAAGAGGGAAGAAAGTATTATACTTATTAATAGTGTTTGTATATAAATGCTGACTTCGTTATTAAAAACAGCTAATTTACTAATTATTTGGAAATAGAGTCGGAAGGCTGCCCGTGTTTTTTGGTTTTCATGGGCGGTCTTTCACCATGATGCGTTTTGGTCTGTTAAAAACATGGCTAAAACGGCGGAACCTTGGAAAATGAAGAAATTTTGCTGCACTGGGGGCATATTATCATCAAAAAAATAAAATAAGTATAAATTTAGCACTAAGGTGTTGACAATGGAAACCCTTGGTGCTATTTTATTAACAGAAAGATATTAGCACTCTAATCAAATGAGTGCTAACAATAGGCCCGGAGGTTTTCAGCAGATATTCGTTTACTGCAGGTTTCTGGGTACTCCCCGAATGGAGAAGAGGAATGGAAAACGGGAATATGGAGCTGGATGAAAGAAAAATAAAAATCTTAAATGCCATTATCCGTAATTATCTGGAAACGGGTGAGCCGGTTGGTTCACGGACCATTTCCAAATATACGGACTTGAATTTGAGTTCTGCAACCATCCGCAATGAGATGTCAGACCTTGAGGAACTGGGCTATATCCTCCAGCCGCATACATCGGCAGGCAGGATTCCCTCAGACAAGGGATACCGCTTTTATGTGGATCATCTGATGCAGGAAAAAGACCGGGAAGTGGCGGACATGAAACAGTTCGTTATAGAAAAAACCGAGAAGATGGAGCTGGTATTAAAGCAGATGGCAAAGCTTCTGGCAAACAGCACAAATTATGCAACACTTGTTTCAGCGCCATCCTATAACCAGACCAAAATAAAATTCATTCAGCTTACCAATGTGGATGAAGAACACATTCTTGCCGTGATTGTTATGAATAATAATATGGTAAAGAACCAGATGGTGGATGTGGAAAGCGCACTTGATAACGAAACGCTCCTGAAACTGAACCTGCTGTTGAATTCATCCTTAAACGGACTGGCACTGAATGAGATTAATCTTGGGATGATTTCAAAACTCAAGGAGCAGGCGGGCAGCCACAGTACTATAGTAAGTGATGTACTGGATGCGCTTTCACAGATATTGAATGAAAATGAAGACCTGCAGATTTACACAAGCGGGGCAACCAATATTTTAAAATATCCGGAACTGTCCGGTACTGAAAATGTGACAAATCTCCTTTCAACGTTTGAGGAGAAAGACGAACTGTTAAGCCTTGTAACTGAATCCCTGTCCGACCAGGAAAATGAGACGGGAATTCAGGTTTATATAGGAAATGAAACCCCGGTACAGACCATGAAGGACTGCAGTGTTGTGACAGCAACCTATGACCTGGGGGAAGGCGTAAAAGGAACCATTGGTATTGTGGGACCAAAACGCATGGATTATGAAAATGTCATGGACAATTTGAAGAACTTAAAGTCACAGCTTGACGGAATCTTCAAAAAACCAAAAGGCACTTAGCAAAAAATCACATAAGAAGCGATAAGAACAGAAAGGTGGTATATGATGGCAGAAGAAAGTAAAAAGGATCTGACAGACGAAGAAACCGTGGAAACACCGGATGAAACGGAGTCTGTAGAGCCGGATGCCAAAGCAGAGGGTACACAAGGGCAGCAGGATACAGAAGAAAATGAGAATGCGCCGGGTACCGAAGAGGACGAGGCTTCAGGGGAAGAAGAAAATTCTGGGGCAGAAGAAGGAAAAAAAGAGGGCTTTTTCAAGAAAAAGAAAAAAGATAAACGGGATGAACAGATTGAGGAGCTGCAGGACCGCCTGAAGCGGCAGATGGCAGAATTTGATAATTTCCGTAAGCGTACCGAAAAAGAAAAGTCACAGATGTTTGACATGGGGGCAAAGACCATTATCGAAAAAGTGCTTCCAGTAGTAGACAACTTTGAGCGCGGTCTGGCAGCCGTGCCGGAAGAACAGAAAGAGGATGCATTTGTTACCGGCATGGATAAAGTATACAAACAGATGATGACAGAGTTCGAGGCAGTCGGTGTAAAGGCAATTGAAACCGAAGGAAAGGAATTCGACCCGGAACTGCACAATGCAGTCATGCAGGTGGAAAACGAAGAACTGGAATCCGGCACCATCGCCGAGGAACTCCAGAAAGGCTATATGTACAAAGACACCGTGGTAAGACATAGTATGGTATCTGTCGTTAGCTGACGTAGTCAGGTAACGACCTACGCAAGCCCCATCGCGAAGCGATTTATAATGGGCTTGCTCCCCCTCTGTCGTTAGCCGACGAAGTCGGGTAACGACCTACGCAAAGCACTTTGCGAAGCAAATTGTCATGTGCTTTGCTCCTTAAGAAGGTAACAATCTAAGTAAATTAATATAATTTATAGTAAGTTTAGGAGGAAAAAGAAATGGCTAAGATTATTGGTATTGATTTAGGAACAACAAACAGCTGTGTAGCTGTTATGGAAGGTGGAAAACCAACCGTTATTGCAAACCAGGAGGGTGCAAGAACCACACCGTCCATTGTGGCATTCACAAAGACCGGGGAGCGTTTAATCGGTGAGCCTGCAAAACGTCAGGCAGTTACCAATGCAGAGAAAACAATTTCATCCATCAAAAGGCACATGGGAACCGATTATAAAGTTGCCATTGATGATAAGCAGTACAGCCCGCAGCAGATTTCCGCAATGGTACTGCAGAAATTAAAAGCTGACGCAGAAGGCTACCTTGGAGAGAAAGTTTCCCAGGCTGTCATTACAGTACCGGCATATTTTAACGATGCACAGCGTCAGGCAACCAAGGATGCAGGAAAGATTGCAGGACTGGAAGTAGAGCGTATTATCAACGAGCCTACCGCAGCAGCGCTTGCATATGGTCTTGATAATGAAAAAGAACAGAAAATCATGGTATACGATTTAGGTGGCGGTACATTCGATGTTTCCATCATTGAAATCGGTGAGGGCGTTATCGAAGTATTATCCACAAACGGTGATACGCATCTTGGCGGTGATGATTTCGACAATAAGATTACCCAGTGGATGATTGATGAGTTTAAAAAGGCAGAAGGCGTTGACCTTTCTTCTGATAAGATGGCTCTTCAGAGATTGAAGGAAGCAGCAGAGAAGGCGAAAAAAGAGCTTTCTTCCGCAACCACAACAAACATCAACCTTCCGTTCATTACAGCAACTGCTGAGGGACCGAAGCATTTTGACATGAACCTGACAAGGGCAAAATTTGACGAGCTGACACATGATCTGGTAGAGCGTACCGCAATTCCGGTACAGAACGCCATGAAGGATGCTGGAATTACAAACGCAGATTTAGGCCAGGTACTTCTGGTCGGTGGTTCTACACGTATCCCGGCTGTACAGGATAAGGTAAAACAGCTGACAGGAAAAGAACCGAGCAAGTCTTTAAACCCGGATGAGTGTGTGGCACTTGGAGCTTCCATCCAGGGCGGTAAGCTTGCCGGGGATGAGGGCGCAGGTGAAATCCTTCTTCTTGATGTAACCCCGCTTTCCCTTTCCATTGAAACCATGGGCGGTGTGGCTACCAGGCTGATTGAGAGAAATACAACAATTCCTACCAAGAAGAGCCAGATTTTCTCAACTGCGGCAGATAACCAGACAGCCGTTGATATCAATGTCGTACAGGGTGAAAGACAGTTTGCAAGGGACAACAAGTCCTTAGGCCAGTTCCGTCTGGACGGAATCCCGCCAGCACGCCGCGGTGTACCGCAGATTGAGGTTACCTTTGATATTGATGCAAACGGTATCGTAAATGTATCTGCAAAGGATTTGGGAACCGGAAAAGAGCAGCACATTACGATTACTGCAGGCTCCAATATGTCTGATGACGAAATCGAAAAGGCAGTCAAGGAAGCGGCAGAGTTTGAGGCACAGGATAAAAAGCGTAAAGAGGCAATTGATGCAAGAAATGACGCAGATTCCTTCGTATTCCAGACACAGCAGGCACTCGACCAGGTTGGCGGGCAGATTGACGCGGCTGACAAGTCCGCAGTGGAAGCTGACATTGCAGCAGTAAAGAGCCTTCTGGATGCACATCCTGAGGCAGAGCAGATGACAGATGCCGATGTGGCAGAGCTTAAGGCAGCACAGGAAAAACTGACAGAGAGCGCACAGAAGGTATTTGCGAAGATGTATGAGCAGGCACAGGGAGCAGCAGGCGCTGCAGGTGCAGGTCCGGATATGGGTAATATGGGTTCCGCAGGCCCGGATATGAATTCCGGAAATGCAGATGATGATGTCATTGATGCTGACTTTAAGGAAGTATAAAAATCCGGTATAGAACAGGGCTGGCTGCCCATTAACCGCAAGACTGCATAATGCAGTCTTGCGTAAATTGTTATGGTGACAACAGTTGATGGCTTAAAATGATAAGGATATGAGATTATGGCAGATAAAAGAGATTATTATGAGGTTTTAGGCGTACCCAAAAATGCGTCAGAAGCAGACATAAAAAAGGCATTCCGTACAACCGCAAAAAAATACCATCCGGATATGCATCCCGGTGATAAGGAATGCGAGGAAAAGTTTAAGGAAGC
Source organism: uncultured Lachnobacterium sp. (assembly GCA_964398745.1). GTDB lineage: Bacteria > Bacillota > Clostridia > Lachnospirales > Lachnospiraceae > Roseburia. Next base: position 6,450 of record CAYNOE010000071.1, on the reverse strand, counting down.
ACAGGAAGCGTATGCCGTTTTAAGCGATGCACAGAAAAGACAGCAGTATGACCAGTTCGGCCATGCGGCATTTGACGGCAGTGCAGGCGGCGGGGGATTTGATTTCTCCGGCATGGATATGAGTGACATTTTTGGCGATATTTTTGGAGACTTCTTTGGCGGCGGCAGATCCAGAAGAAACAGTAACGGCCCGATGCAGGGGGCAAGCGTGAGGCTTTCTGTCCGCATCAGCTTTGAAGAGGCTGTGTTCGGCTGTACAAAGGAACTGGAATTTTCCTACAAAGAAGAGTGCAGCACCTGCCATGGAACGGGAGCCCGTCCGGGTACATCACCGGAAACCTGCAGCAAGTGCGGCGGCAAAGGAAAGGTCGTCTATTCCCAGCAGTCATTGTTTGGCATGATGCAGAATGTACAGACCTGTCCGGAATGTAATGGAACCGGCAAGGTTGTAAAGGAAAAATGCAGCAGCTGTCATGGCAGCGGTTATATATCAAAGAAGATTAAAAAGACGGTGGAGATTCCGGCAGGAATTGACAACGGGCAGTCCGTCCGTGTCAGGGGATATGGAGAACCGGGAGCAAACGGCGGGCCGCGCGGTGATCTTCTGGTTGAGGTTATCGTGGCAAAGAACCAGGCGTTTGAGCGCCAGGACATGAACATATATTCCAAGGCATCCATTTCGTTTGCGGTTGCGGCGCTCGGCGGGGATATCCGCATTAAGACGGTGGACGGGGATATCATCTATTCGGTGGCGGCGGGAACGCAGACCGGCACCAGAATCCGCCTGAAAGGAAAAGGTGTACCGTCCCTGCGTAATAAAGAAGTGCGCGGAGACCATTATGTTACGCTTGTTGTCCAGACGCCGACTGGTCTTGGCAGGGAAGCAAAGGAAGCTCTCCGTAAATTTGACGAACTCACCGGGGATTCCCTGAAAAAAGAGGGAACAGCGGGTTCCGGAAATAAAAAAAAGGGTTTTATGGATAAGCTCAAAGAGTCATTGTAATAGAAATCTGTGTCAGTATTTATCACTTTTTAGTACAAATCGCCTATAGATTTATGCCACAAAATATAGTATCATGTGGCATGTAGCAGTGTTTAACGTATCAACATTTAGATTTGCTCTTTGTGGGGCATTACAGTATACGGAGGCATTTGGCAATGACGCTTGAAAGTGAACGCAAAGAACTGGATGAACAGCGCCGGATTCTGGAAAAGGAACGGCGGGAGTTTACAAGAAGGGTAGAAATTGAGGACCGGCGCTTAGAGCAGCAGCAGAGGCTTTTTGAGATGAAATTCAAGATTCTGGAGGAAGAGCTCCAGAAGCTGGCGACCGAAAAAGAACAGGTGAAAAAACAGAAGGCATTTTACCAGAAGGTCAGTGACTTTACAGCATATAATTCGGGTGTACAGCAGTATGCTGCGGGAAACAATGTGGTAAAAGGCGATATGTTTTTTTCCGGTGTGGGCAGTAAGCAGTCGCTCAAGAAACGATATAAGGATTTAATCAAGATTTATCATCCGGATAATCTGGACGGGGATAAGGATACCATTCAGGAGATTAACAGCGAGTACAATAAGCTGTGTGCAATCTACAAGGTATAGGACACATTGCGGAAGGAGGGGATAACCCTCCTTTTTTTGAGGAGAACGATTATGAAGTGGAAAAAATATACCATTGAAACAACAACCCAGGCAGAGGACTTTATGAGCCAGATGCTGGCGGATCTGGGAATTTACGGGATTGAGATTGAGAACAATGTTCCCCTGACAAAAGAGGACCAGGCGGACATGTTTATTGATTTTCTGCCCCAGCTTCCCCCGGATGACGGAAAGAGCCTTGTCAGTTTTTATATTGAGGATGACGGGAGCGACCAGAGGGAAATCTTAAAACAGGTAAAGCTTGGGCTGGAAGACTTAAGGAGCGTGGTGGAAATCGGAAGCGGTATGATTACCTCTTCCGAAACCGAGGATCTGGACTGGATTAACAACTGGAAGAAATATTTTACCTCTTTTACCATAGATGATATTTTAATCAAGCCGACATGGGAAGAAGTAAAAAAAGAGGATCATGATAAGCTTTTGATAGAAATCGATCCGGGGATTTCATTTGGTACCGGAAAGCATGAGACTACGCAGCTTTGTATCCGCCAGCTGAATAAATATATCCGGGGAAATGCGGATTTTACCCCGGAAGTGTCCGCTCCAAAGGTGCTGGATGTCGGATGCGGCAGCGGGATTTTGTCCATCGTGTCATTAAAGCTGGGGGCGCGGGAAGTCGTGGGGACGGATCTGGATGCGGACTGCATGGTCTCCACCCGGGACAACATGCAGGTAAACCGTCTGGATGCGGGTTCCGGTACATTTTATGTCGGAAACCTGATTGATGATAAAGACTTACAGCAGAAGGTCGGAAAAGAAGAATATGAGATTGTTGTGGCAAACATTCTGGCACCGGTTATCATTGCCATGGCGCCTGTCATTCCGGCATGCCTGAAAAAAGGCGGTTATTTCATTACGTCGGGAATCATCGACTTTAAGGAACAGGAAGTAAAAGCGGCAATTGAAGCGGCAGGGCTTACAATTGCGGAGATTAACCACCAGGGTGAGTGGGTAAACATTACGGCACGGAAAGAGGGATAGGATGCACCAGTTTTTTGTGGAGGACGAGCGGATTGAGGCGGATAAAATCAGAATACAGGGGGCGGACGTTAATCACATTTCCCATGTGCTGCGCATGAAGCCCGGGGAAAAAATCCGCATCAGCGGCGAGGGCGGGAAGACATATTTCTGTCATATTGCCGGGATTACAAAGGACGAGGTAACAGCCGCGATTGACAGTGTGGATGTACAGGAAACCGAATTTCCGCATAAAGTATATCTGTTTCAGGGCCTTCCTAAGGGTGATAAAATGGAGCTTGTCATCCAGAAAGCGGTTGAACTCGGCGTGTATGAAATCATACCGGTGGAAATGAAAAACTGCGTGGTCAGGCTGGATGAGAAAAAGGCGGCAAACAAGGTGAAACGCTGGCAGGCAATTGCACAAAGCGCGGCAAAGCAGTCCAAACGGACGATGATTCCCATGGTATCTTCCCCTGTTTCCTGGAAGGAAGCGCTGCAAAAAGCAAAGACACTGGATGTAACACTGGTTCCCTATGAAAACGAGCGCGGAATGTCTGCTACCCGTGAAACAGTCCGAAGAATCCCAAAAGATGCGTCCATCGGAATTATGATAGGACCCGAGGGCGGTTATGCGGCGGAAGAAATTGAAGCCGTAACTGGAGGGAACATGCACCGCATTTCACTGGGAAAAAGAATCCTGCGGACGGAAACGGCTGGACTTGTGGCATTATCTATGTTAATCTATGAACTGGAGTAACTATTCAGAACCCCCTGGAATAAGATAAACAGAATCGTCATGCCTGCATGTAAGAGTCTGTTTATCTTATTTCAGGGTGGGGTTCTGAATAGTTACGAACTGGAATAATTTATAGAGGAGATATTATACGAGGCAGAATGGAAGCATATTTGGATAACTGTGCAACTACCCGGTGCCGCCAGGAGGTGGCAGATCTTATGGTGAAGGTTCTGACACAGGATTACGGAAACCCCTCCTCCATGCACAAAAAGGGGGTTGCAGCAGAAAATTATATAAAAGAAGCATCGAAAAAGATTGCAAAGACATTAAAATGCCAGGAAAAAGAACTGGTTTTTACTTCCGGCGGTACGGAGTCCAACAATCTGGCAGTACTCGGGGCGGCAGAAGCAAATAAAAGAAGCGGAAGGCATATCATCACAACGGCGGTTGAACATGCATCGGTGCTGGCAGTGATGAAGGAACTGGAGCGGCTGGGCTTTGAGATTACGTACCTGCCCGTGGATTCTGACGGAGTGGTCCGGCCGGATGATCTCAGAAACGCACTCAGGGAGGATACCATACTTGTATCCATGATGCATGTAAACAACGAAATCGGTGCAGTGGAGCCGGTTGCGGAAGCCGGAAAACTGATAAAGGAAATAAATCCGAATACGCTTTTTCATGTGGACGCCATACAGTCTTATGGAAAAATGCGCATTGCCCCGGGCAGGATGAATATTGACCTGCTGTCTGTCAGCGGACACAAGATTCACGGACCGAAGGGGAGCGGCTTTTTATATATCAAAGACAAAACAAAAATCCATCCGCTTATAAATGGCGGCGGACAGCAGAAAGGAATGCGCTCCGGCACGGAAAATGTTCCGGCAGTTGCAGGACTCGGAATGGCGGCAGAGCTGGCATATACGGATCTGGAAGAAAAAATGGAGCATATGTACAGTCTTCGCGGGCAGTTTATAAACGAGGTGATGCAGATAGACGGCGTAACAGTAAACGGAAAAACAGGCCGGGAAAATGCGCCGCATATCGTAAGTATCAGTGTACAGGACGTCCGGGCGGAAGTTCTTTTGCATGCGCTTGAGGACAGGCAGATTTATGTTTCGGCAGGAAGCGCCTGCTCTTCCAACAAACCTGCAGTCAGTGCCACATTAAAGGCAATTGGTATTAAACCGGAGTTTCTGGATTCCACACTGCGTTTCAGCTTTTCCGTGGATACTACAAAAGAAGAAACGGATTATGCACTGTCCGTGCTGCGCGGGGTCATTCCAGAGTTACAGAAATTTACAAGACATTAAGGAGAAATACAACGTCGAAATTCATTTTGGGCAGGCAATATATACAAAATAAGGAGCAGGTCAAAGAAAATGTATCAGGCTTTTTTAATCAAATACGCAGAAATCGCAATCAAAGGAAAAAACCGGCATCTGTTTGAGGATGCGCTGGTAAATAATATCAGATACCATTTGAAACGTGTGGAAGGTACTTTTACGGTCAGAAAAGAAAACGGGCGCATCTATGTCGAGACAAAGGGCAGTTATGACTATGAGGAGACCGTGGAGACGTTACAGAAGGTATTCGGCATTGTGGGAATCTGCCCGGTTGTCCTGGTGGAGGACAAAGGGTTTGATGCTCTTGCGGCGGATGTTATCGCACATGTAAATCATGCGTATCCGGACAAAAATTTCACGTTCAAGGTGGACGCAAGGCGTGCAAGGAAAAATTATCCGATGACCTCCATGGAAATCAATGCCGCGCTCGGTGAAAAGATTCTGGAGGCATTTCCCCAAACCCGTGTGGATGTGCATCATCCGCAGGTCATGGTTCATGTGGAAATCCGTCCGCTTATCAATATTTATTCAACGGAAATTCCGGGGCCGGGCGGTATGCCGCTTGGCACGGCGGGTTCTGCCATGCTGCTTTTATCAGGGGGAATAGACAGCCCGGTTGCCGGATATATGGTTTCAAGGCGCGGCGTGGCGCTGGAGGCAACCTATTTCCACGCACCGCCTTATACCAGCGAACGCGCAAAACAAAAGGTGGTGGATCTTGCAAAAAAGGTGGCGGAATATGCCGGAACAATAAAGCTTCATGTGGTGAATTTTACAGACATCCAGATGTATATTTATGAGAAATGCCCGCATGAGGAACTGACGATAATCATGCGCCGTTATATGATGAAGATTGCGGAGCATTTTGCAAAAGAAGCAGGCTGTCTGGGACTTGTGACAGGGGAGAGCATAGGGCAGGTGGCGAGCCAGACCATGCAGTCGCTGGCAGCGACGAACGCTGTCTGCACCATGCCGGTTTACCGTCCGCTGATTGCGATGGACAAGCAGGATATCGTTCATATAGCGGAAAAAATAGACACCTATGAAACCTCAATACTGCCGTATGAGGACTGCTGTACAATATTTGTGGCAAAGCATCCGGTCACGAAACCGTCCTTAAAGCATATTGAGAAGTCAGAAACGCTTCTTGCGGAAAAAATAGGGGAATTGTACCAGAAAGCGGTTGAAACTGCAGAAACGATTGTGGTGGAAGCGGAATAATTAAGGACTGCCGTAAGGCAACATATTATCCGCCAAAAATCCCGCATTTTGTTTCAGGACAGCGCATGTCACAAAAAGCGGGATTTCCGGAGGAATTTTCAGTATATGGCAGAAGCCCTGCAGGGCTTACTCCAGTAAATATGGCTTTAAGGCATCCATAATTTCGTCAAGGTTGGCCTCGGTATGTATGGCAAGGTCAATCGGTTTGGATAAATCCAGACTGAAAATACCCATGATAGACTTGGCATCAATGACATAACGGCCTGAAATTAAATCAAAATCGTATTCAAACTGCGAAATCGCATTGACGAATGACTTTACTTTTCCAATTGAGTTTAATGAAATCTGTATTGTTTTCATAATAGAAAACCTCCTTACTTACTATTACTGTCTATCATGATAGTAAAGGTTTTTTCGGGAAAAGTCAATTGTATAGGGGAGAAAAAATAAAAAAATGAAAAAAGTTGCATTACACAATCTCGGATGCAAGGTAAACGCATATGAAACGGAGGCAATGCAGCAGATGCT
>CAYNOE010000070.1:0-12699 GCA_964398745.1 uncultured Lachnobacterium sp. | reverse complement strand
GTCAGCCAGTGTACATGGGAGCGCCCAAAATGCGGACTGTCCTTTCCTTCTGTAAACTGCCCGTAGCAGTACGGCTCCAGCCTGCGTATTTCCGCCCGGTCATTCTGTGCCGCAGGTGCATTTTCCATAAAATAGGTAAATGCCCGTTCCCCGTGGCCGCGCAAAGCCTCTGCAAGAATAATCCAGCCCTGCGACTGTGAAAAAACACCGGAATTTTCTTTTGTACCTGCATTGTAAATAACAGCAAGCGCGCCGTCAAATGCATGCTTATGGTATGGCGGATCCATTAATACCGCACCATATTCCGTGTTAAGCCTTTGATATACCGTATCCAGTACAGTATCTGCCTGCTCGTCTGTTGCAAGACCGCTGATTACTGCCCAGCTCTGCGGATTCAGCCACATATTGGCTTCCGGGTCTGTATGCTTTCCAATTACCTCGCCCTTTTCCGTAAATCCACGGATAAAACGGTCCTCATCCCAGCAGAGATTCTGTATGATTTCACCCAGCTTTTTCTGGCTTTCATCCAGATAACTGATATAATCCCTGTCGTCCTTGTGCTCTGCAAATTTCCTTAATATTGACATGGCAAGGTAAAACTGCATGGCAACAAACGAAGACTCCCCTTCTTTTCCCAGCCGTAAACAGTCATTCCAGTCGGCATACAGTCCGGCAGGCATTCCGTGTATTCCCAGATGGTTCATGGAAAAATCAATCGCGCGTTTTAAGTGTTCATATACCGTGCCTTCATCCTTATTGGCAAACGGAATCACCTCATCAATAAAGGAAAGGTCTCCGGATTCGGAAACGTATTTGTACACCGTCGGAAACAGCCATAAGGCATCATCCGCCCGGTATGCAGGATGTCCTGTCTCTTTTACATAGGATGCGTCATCCGGTGTATCTTCATGACCCGCGTTATGGGTAAATTTTACAAGAGGCAGACCTCCGCCGTTATCCACCTGCGCAGAAAGCATGAAGCGAATCTTATCCACTGCCATTTCCGGGGCCAGATGAATTACTCCCTGGATATCCTGCACGGTATCACGGTATCCGTATCCGTTGCGCAGTCCGCAGTAAATAAATGAGGCCGCACGTGACCAAATAAAGGTCATAAAACAGTTATAAGCATTCCATGTATTAACCATGGTATTAAACTCCGGGCTTGGAGTATTAACCTGGAAATGGGAAAGCTTCCCATGCCAGTAAGTAATCAGTTCATCCAGCTCTGATGCGCAGGTTTTTTCTGTATCCTGGTATCTGTCCAGTATCTGCCCTGCCTCTTCGTTATATTTCATGCCAAGAATGAATGCAAGGTCTTTGGTTTCTCCAGGCTCTAGTAAAATCTGGGATGTAAGGGCTCCGCATCCGTTCTCGTTATAGTTCAGTGAACCATTAAGTTCGCCCTGTATCACGCCCTCAGGATTTCCATAACCGTGGTACCTGCCAAGAAACTCTTCCTTATCCCCGCAGTAGGAAGATACTTCTGCTCCCGCCAGTCCGAAAAACCGTTCCACAACAATCTTGTCATCCACATCCTTCCCGTCTTCCAGTCCGTCCAGATTTCCATGAATCAGCTGGCAGATGCGGTTGCCGCCAAATACCGTCCTTGTAATAAACTGCGAATACTGCAGATTCACCTGGTCCTGCTCATAATTGCTGTTATTTGTAAATTCTGCGTATCCGGTAATATTAAGATTCCTTGTTTTCCCGGAATTGTTTGTTACACGCAGGTTCCAGACCTCATAATCCCTGTCCAGCGGCACATAGTACAAAACTTCTGAATGAATGTCTGCATAGTCGGCTGCCATCCTGGTATATGCCGTTCCATGGCGGCACTCACTTTTATAATCCGCCAGATCCTTTCCAACCGGCTGCCAGGAAGCAGACCAGTAATCCTTACTGTCGTTATCCCGGAGGTAAATATAACGTCCCGGCTCATCAAAGCTGTTAAAAATATAACGCAGAATTCTTCCGTTCGCACCGGATTTCGCAAAACTGTAACCTCCTGCATTATTGGAAATTACCGCGCCGTATTCCGGGGAACCCAGGTAGTTTGCCCACGGAGCCGGCGTATCCGGCCTGTTGATTACATACTCCCTTTTTTCATCATCGAAATATCCATATTTCATTTCCCGTTTATCTCCTTCCTAATTCAACCGTTATTTCATGCAGTGTATCCGCAAAGGATGCAATGGTTTTTCTTTCAAGAAATCCCTGGTTTCTGCATTCATCCAGCATGTCTTTGCCGTCACAGCAGATACTCTTGATCTCATATTCCCCGTAATCCAAATGCTGCGGATTATGGAAGCTTACCTGAAATTCTTTCTGGGCAAACCTGAGCCGGATACCGGCATTCCCGTTCTCACCAAACTGTTCCTTCACAAGCTTCGGACAGATGACAAGGTCTCCTGTTTCCCCTCTCACCCCGAACACTTCGGTAACAGCGGTGAGCATATACCAGCTTGCAGCTCCCGTCAGGTAATGGTACATTCCCCTGCCGGATGCATTAAAGTACTCCGGTATTCCCGGATAGATTTTGCTCACCTGAAAATCAAGGGCGGTATCCGCAAGCGTCTGTAACGCTTTATATCCTTCTTTTACAAATCCCCTCCGGTACAGTGCGTTTGCATACATGACAGTCATATGCGAAAAAACTGCCCCGTTTTCCTTTTCCCCGTATGCAAAACCAAACATCCTTCCAAGGTCATACTTCTGCTCATGAAAATCTGTATTCAGCCGGTAGCCTCCTATTTCTTTCTGGTAAAGATAACGGTCTGCGCTGCTACAGATTTTTGCAATCTGCCCGTCTTCTGCTGTTCCACTCATTACCGCAAATACCTGCCCCGTAAGCATCATTCTGACGCCCTGCGGGAAATAGCCCTCTACCGCTTTGCCGCTGTTATCGTAATAACTGTTAAACCAGCCTTCTTCTTTACCATCTTCAATCCATTCAGTGTTACGGATGTGATTCATCATCCAGTCAGCCTTATGCTTTAAATTTTCTGCAAGATCACGGATGGAGAACGCAACTCTTCTGCCGCTGACGTGGTGCATGCATAAAAGCAGATACTCCTGCAGCAGCTCCTGCTTTGCCGCAATATCGTCATATAAACTGCTGTCATCTTTTAAAAGTATCTGCATTTCTTCCAGCAGTTCCACCTGTTCCCATCCAAACCGTTCTTCCAGTATCCGTAAAAGTTCGGCAATCTGAATAAGATTTCCTGCATAAGCGCAGGTAAATGCCACGCTTTCTCCTTTCTCTTCCGCCATGTCCAGCGCATCATTCCAGTCGGCGCCGCGAAGCCTGATGTGATTATGCCCGCCCACCTCGTAAAATGCACACAGATGCTGCAGCAGCAGGTGCTCAAGAATGCTTCCTTCATACACTTCCCCGGTTCCGCTTTTCTGTTTCAGCCCATAGGACATATCCCACTGTGAATCCAGACCGGTTCCGCGCTTTGCCTGTTCATCCTTAAAATACGCTGCCGGTTCTTTCAGTATTTCAATATCCCCTGTCTGGTCTATGTACAGCTTTGTTGTCATAAAAGGCCAGACTCCGTGATCCATCCAGACACGCGCAATGCCATTTCTGTCTGCCACAAATTCCCCCTGACGTTCGCCTATGATGGTTGCATTTGTTCCATCAATACGCACACCGCCGTAATTATCCAGAATCATCCGGCGCACACCGTCCGGATCCATAATCAGAAGGGAAAGACAGTCCTGCCATAAATCACGCCATCCCCTTCCCCCTCTGCCGTAATCATGGTGTGGCAGGAACGAGCAGCCGTAAATCCTTCTTAAAATCGGCTGGAAGCTTACCCAGCGCATCATATTATCAAAGCTTTCATTTCCGGTAAAGTATCTGACATTCACTTTATTCTGCCAGTAATCATTCATCCTTTTCTTTGCTTCCAGTACTTTTTCCGTATCCGCATAATCCATAAGAATGTTTTCTATTTCATTCTCCTGTTCTGTCACGCCCATTATAACGGTATACTCTGCACTTTCATCCGGTTTCAGGACAATTTCCGGGAAACGGATGCCGCCAAGCGCTTCCTTTCCTTCAAAACTGCTTCCGGCGGAAACACCGTCCTCATTTTTTATCACCTTCCACGGCTGTGTATAGCTTCCTCCTTCCCCAATATAATCCTCCGCAACCGGATAAAAAGCCCCTGGTTTTTCCCCCTCTCCGGTAATTCCGCATACGAAATAGGTCAGGTCATTTTTCCGGTGTCCCCTTTCGTCAAAGGACAGGGACGGTTTTACATATACTCCGTAATCCGTGGTTTTTATCCTGTGCAGCAGAGAGGTCACATGCCTGTGGTCCCTGATATTGTCCGCACTTCTTCCAAAAACGGGAATTGCAGCGACAGGCGTAACCGTCTGCGCTTCTTTATCAAGATTACGGATTTTCACATGCATGATTTCCACATTATGCTCCAGGGGCGCAAATGATGTCACCTCCGCCTCCATACAGTATTTTCTGGAGCATCTTCTGACTGTCTGCCACATAAATCCTGCTGTCAGCTCGCTTTCATCCTGAAATTCACTGAATTTTTTACTTTCCTCTTCCGCAGATGCTCCCACGGCAGACCATGCGCCGCGGCCTTTTACATGACACCAGAAATTCCTTCCCGAACGGTTATTATGCAAATTTTCCACACTGACCGGCTCCATCAGAAAAGCATTCTGGCCCGTCTTAATGTCACCGCCCAGATTCGGCGTCAGTGAACTTTTGATTCCCCTTTCCCCTGCAACCGGAAAATAAAGGGCACTGTAATTTTCAGGCCGTTCGATAAAAAATGTTCCGTTCTGATCCAAAAAGCGTATTATGTTTGCTTCCATTCTGGTTTAACCTCCTGACTTTTTCCATAAATATAGCTTCTCATTTTTTTCAATTGTACCTGCATGGCCTGAGAATATATACCAGATAAACAGTAAAAATATCAGATACATGATGTGATGTTTGATACTGCCCTTAACAGTAGTGATTTTCCGCTATTTTTAGAATTAAAAAAGCATAAAGCATACCATGTTGTAAGTGCATTTGTTGCTGAAAGCCAGATTACCCTGGAAAAGATCACAGTGGATGAAAAAAGCAATGAAATAACCGGGGGAGGAGCGAATTGCGGGAATACTATCTTTGTGGCGATATCAGCTGGCTGGAAATGCGGAATGACTGGGCAGGGCTAAAGGGAATCGGAATGGTAAAGGCGAAAGTTACCGAGGGAAAAAGCATAGAGTTTTCTTTTAACACAGGCACTCCTGCTGATTCCAATGATGAAAAGACCATTTATATATACAAAGATATGGAAAAATTAGAGCTTAACGCTAGATTGACCGTTGATTCAGGTAATGTGACTGTTCAAGTTTTGGATAATTCTTCAGATGAAACGGTCTGGAATCATAGTTACAATGAAAATACAAATTTCAAAATTGAACTGACCGATTTAAAAGCAGACAGCGAGTATCTACTGAAAATAACTACAGTTCAATCAAAAAAAGTGAACCTGACTATAACAACAGAAGAAAAACTTGTTAAGGACAAGGATAAGCCTAATAAATATAATTAAGAATTATATGGAATGTTAAAACTCTTTGCGCAAGTTCCAAAAAAGTTTGCTTGTTTTGCAAATACCAAATTAGTTATAATATTTGCAAGGAGGTTACGATAAATGGAATTAGGAAAAAATATTTACACTTTAAGAAAAGAAAAAGGGTTTTCACAAGAGAAATTGGCAGAAAAAGTAAATGTCACAAGACAAACCATTTCAAATTGGGAGTTAGGAGAAACTTCGCCAAATCCCGAACAATTAATACTTTTATCCGGTGCATTGGATAAAAGTATAGATGAATTGGTAGGCAATGACATTAGGCATATGGTGAAAGAAGATTGTGATGGCAATACTCAGACAATGAAAAAAATATATACTGGTCTTACTTTTCTTTGTGGAACAATAGCAGGTATTTGGTCATTTTCAGCAAACAGATTTAGATATGATGAGATAATATTGATTATCGGGGCAGGAATGATTACAGGCTTATGCTTAGCTGTTGTATGCCACAATATTTTGATATACTTAAAAAAATAGGAACAATGCACGACAAAGAACATTCAGGAGGCTTATAAAATGAAATTTATGCTTACATGTGAAGAAATGGACGGACTGGTTTTTACAGATAAAAATTCCCTGACAGAACTGGACAGTAATCTGCTTTATTCCATGGATATTTTTCTTGATCCATCCGGAAAATCCGAGCTGGTTTTTGATTTTCCGGATGAAACATGGGATGCTGTGAGAATGCGCGAAACACAGCCTGTAAAAGAATTCTGCAACAGTGGTAAAATGATCATCTGGTCTTTCCAGAATACAGAAAAAGAATGTGAACTCGTAAGCAGCAATAAAATCCCTGCTTCCCCTAAATGGTTATACCTTCCATCCGGCAGCCTTCTGGCTGTTTCTGCAAGCGAACTTATCCAGTGCCTGTCCTATCCGGAACTGGAAATGGAAACATTTTTTAAGCTGGAAACTGAAGCAGGATGGTATGCTTTCTGGAATGAAGGTACAGATAAAATTATATTCTGCAAAAAAGAACCACAAAACACGATTATTCAGAATATTTAATAAATAAAATTCCTGCAGGAAACCAGATATCCTGCAGGAATTTTATTTACCAGAAACTGTTTTATATCTTTACCTTATCAATTTTACACTGATGCTTTTTGGTATTCCTATCATAATTTATCCCAACAAGCAGAACTTCACCAGTATACCCTTCAAAAACCTGCATATACTGTCTGTCCAGAATCTGCTGTATTGCTGCACTGGCAGTTTTGTCATATTTCAGTTCCACCACAAGTGCCGGTTTTCCTGCCAGCGGCAGAAAAACCACATCAGCAAATCCATGACCTGACGGCATTTCCCGGATAAGCCTATAGTCTTTCCTTGCGCTGTAGTATGCAAGACCAATGGCACAGGCAAGTGAATTTTCATTATTATAGGTTAGTATAAAAGCTACATCTGTATGTGCCCGGTCAAGCGCTGCAGCAACATTTCTTTCATTAGCAAGCAGTGTGTCCTCCAGCAGTTTTTCTGATGCACTTAAAACCCTTATAACCTCCGGCCATCCCCCTACACTCATGGCATTTTCAAACTCCCTGGTTATCTCCTTGTTTGGAATAAATACTTCCTCTGTTTCAGAATCGTATCCCAGATATCCCAGATGGACTAAAAGGGTAAGGACATCATCTTTCGTTTTAAAACTGCACATATCATTCTGGAAACTTCTCGTATTTACTTTGACACTTCCGCCACCAAGCATTTGCACAATATTTTCCCTGAGTCCTCCAAAATCCATATCCATATAGATTTTCAGGGCTTCGTAAGTTTCTGTACTGGTCCAGTAACTTGAAAAATGTCTGCATCTCATTGCTTCTACAACAGACCTTGGATTATAGATATGTTTATACTTCCGAAACAGATACCCATCATACCAGCTTTCTGTTTCTGCAAAATCCATCCCATACTGCCTGCACAGTTTTTGTACCTCCATTTCCGTAAAACCAGTGTATTCCTCCATAACTTTCTGGTCTGTCATTGAATATTCCAGAAACATATTCAGAGCAGAATGTGAACCGTATTTTTTAACCGGAAGAATACCTGTCATGTAAACGAGCGCCACATATTCCCTGTCCTTTAAAAGATTACGCAGAAAATCAAGATACTGCTTTTGTAGTTCTTCTTCCTCTTTCTTTTCACGCATCACACAGTCCCATTCATCTATTAAAATAATAAACTCCCTGCCCGTTTTTGCATATATCCTCCTTAGTGCCGCAGACAGCCCTGTATCCTGCTGCTTTAGAAATTCCCCGTATTCCTCCCTGATTTCTTCAAGCACCTCCTGTTCCAGATAATCTGTCACTTTTCCCGGGGCAGATTCGCTCAAAAACTGCTGCATATTCAAAAAAATCACATCATACCGGTTCAGATATTCCTGAAAAGTCTTATGATTTTCTATTTTGCATCCCCTGAACAAATCTGCAGAATCACAGCCGCAGCTGTAATATGCTGCAAGCATCCCAAGCGTCATGGATTTACCAAAACGCCGCGGCCTGCTGACGCAGATAAATTTTTCATTTGTATTCATATACTGATTTGTATATGCAATTAATCCTGTCTTGTCCACATAAATTTCCGACCGGATAGATTCCCGAAAACTTTTATTTCCCGGATTCAGGTAAATTCCCATTGGCATGCCTCCCTGTTATCATAAATAACCTGCCGGTTCCGTTAATATCTGTCTGTGGTTTCAGTATAACTGTGATTACTTAGCTGCGCAAGACGATAATATTACTCTGGATGTACATAACCTGCCCTATATAATATTGCGTATTCCCTCGCAGATCCTGCCTGCGACAAGCGGATTGTTCATGGTATACAGATGAATCCCGTCAATGTCGCTGACAAGCAGGTCAATAATCTGGCTTAAGGCATAAGACATTCCGGCATCAAAAAGCGCTTCCCTGTTATTTTCATATTTACGGATAATTTTCTGGAACCGCTCCGGAAAAGATGCAGCGCACATTGTTATCATTCTTTTTATCTGTGCTGCATTGATTACCGGCATAACCCCCGGAATAACCGGAACATTTATCTCCGCAATTCTGCATTCCTCAAGAAAACGGAAAAACTGACGGTTATCAAAAAACAGCTGTGACAGCAGCACCTGGGCGCCCGCATGAACCTTTGTTTTTAAATACTTAATTTCACTGACCCTGCCGTCTGATTCCGGATGGCACTCCGGGTAACATGCCCCTAAAAAACAGAAATCACTTTTCGGTTTCAGATAGGATATCAGGTCAGAAGCATGCTTAAAATCTTCTTTTTCCTGAATATCCGGATTCCTGTCTCCCCGGAGGGCAAGTACATTCTCAATTCCCTCATCCGCCAGAACCTTTGCAAATTCATCTATTTCTGCCTGACTGTAATGAAGGCAGGTCAGATGAACCACGGTCTCTATATGGTATTCATGTTTGATTTTCCTGGCAAGTTCTATGGTCCGGTTGCAGTTTGAACTGCCTCCCGCACCAAAAGTCACACTGATAAAATCAGGGTTCAGCTCACACAAAACTGCCAGGGTTTCATCAATGTTCTTAAGTTCGCTGTCCTTTTTCGGCGGAAAAATCTCAAAGGACAGACTCTTTTTCTTTTTCCCGTATATATCAGAAATTTTCATCCTATGCTTCTCTCCTTATCTGCTCTGCCGCTGCCACAAGATTTTTCAGACTTGCCTCTGTCTCCGGTACTGCCCTCGTTTTTAATCCACAGTCCGGGTTTACCCACAGCCTGTCCCTGTCAATTTTAGTAAGCATGGTATGCAGTGCGTCCACAATTTCTTCCACGGACGGTACTCTTGGGGAATGGATGTCATAAACGCCCGGTCCGACCTCTGTTTCAAAATTGTGCTCCCTTAAGGAATCCAGTATCTGCAAATCAGAGCGGGACGCCTCAAAAGTAATGACGTCTGCGTCCATATCATCAATCGCAGGAATAATATCCGTAAATTCACTGTAACACATATGCGTGTGAATCTGTGTTTCCGGTTTTACACCACTGTGTGTGAGACGGAAAGCCGGAATCGCAAAATCCAGGTACTCCTTCTGCCAGTCTGATTTCCTGAGGGGCAGCTTTTCCCTGAGCGCTGCTTCATCAATCTGTATAATCCTGATTCCGTTTTTCTCCAGATCCAGTACCTCATCCCTGACTGCCAGCGCAATCTGCAGAATGGATTCGCGGATGGAGATATCCTCCCTTGGGAAGGACCAGTTTAAAATAGTAACCGGGCCTGTCAGCATTCCTTTCATGATTTTTTTCGTCAGGGACTGTGCATAGACAGACCACTCCACTGTAATCGGTTTTTCGCGGTATACATCACCCCAGATAATCGGCGGCTTTACACATCTTGTGCCATAGGACTGTACCCATGCCTTTTCCGTAAACAAAAAACCTCCCATGGACTCGCCGAAATATTCCACCATATCGTTTCTTTCGTATTCCCCGTGAACCAGCACGTCCAGTCCGGTTTCTTCCTGCCAGGCAACACATTTTGCAATCTTTTTCCGGTTAAATGCCACGTATTCGCTTTCCGTTATTTCCCCCTTTCGGTAAGCAGCACGGTTTGCCTTCACATCCTTTGTCTGCGGGAAAGAACCTATGGTTGTTGTTGGAAATTCAGGCAGGTCAAATGCCTCTTTCTGTAATTTCTGACGCCTGCTGCGTTCCGGCAGCCTTATGTAATCTTTTTCCGTCACAAGGGACAGCCGTTTTTTTACCTCCTCATTACTGCAGTTTCTTTCTTCTGCAAAAAGCTTTTCATTTTCCTGCCAGACTGCCTGCAAACGGTAATCCCCGCAGGAAGCAAGAAATTTAAGCTCCTTTAATTCTTCCAGCTTTTCTTCCGCAAAAGCAAAATGGGACAGATATTCCTGCGGCAGTTTCGACTCATGCTTTAGGGTATACGGAACATGCAGCAGGGAACAGGATGTGGAAAGAACCGTCCGGATTCCTTTCTCGTGCAATGCATCCAGAACCTGAAGAGTCAGGGCATAATGGTTTTTCCAGATATTTTTTCCGTTTACCAGTCCTGCAAACAGCAGTTTATCCTCTGGAAAGCCGTATTCTTCTATCAGGTTATATGTCTCTTTTCCCTCCGTAAAATCAAGACCGATTCCGGCAAACGGCAGCTTTACCAGTTCCGGGTAAATATCCCTCACATCTCCAAAATACGTCTGTAACAGAACACTGCTTTTGCCTGCAGCCGGAAGAGTGGCTTCATAAATTTTACAGAATAATGCCTGCTCCTTTCTGTCCATGTCAAGCACCAGTGCAGGCTCGTCAAACTGAATCCATGCAATCTGGTATTCTGCTGAAATTTCTTTCCTGAAATACTTCTCAGAAGCAAATTTCAGTTCTCTTAATGTCCCGATTCTGGGAAATCCTGTTACTGATGTTTTCATTATGTCCTCCAAATCATACGAAATTCTGTTCTTTAGTATAATTTGTCCGGGACAGTTTGTATAATACCAGTAAATGCAGGTTAGCCATAGCTTTAAACTATGGCTAACCTGCATTTACATATTTCTCCAGCGCTTCCAGATAGGTTTTTCCCAGCCTGCTGACCAGACCCTTACGGTGGGTAATATAGCCAATACGCATATCCCCCTCTTCTGCCAGCGGAACCGCAATGATATCCTCCCCGTTCAGATTTTGGTCAATCACACCGCTGCATACCGTATATCCGTTTAATCCGATTAAGAGGTTAAACAGCGTTGCCCTGTCCCTTACCCGTATATTTTTCTTCCGCTCAAAAACAGAAAAAATCTCCTCCGAAAAATAAAAGGAGTTGTGCTCCCCCTGCTCAAAGGACAGGTACGGATATGGCATAAGCTGTTCGTTGGTAATCACGGATTTATCTGCAAGCGGGTGGGTTCTGCTGATAAACACATGCGGCCGGGCCACAAAAAGCGGATGAAACTCCAGGTCATGGGATTTTAAGATTTTACTGATAACTTTTTCATTAAAGTCATTTAAAAAAAGAATTCCGATTTCGCTTCTCATCCGAGCCACATCATCAATTATCTCATAGGTCTGTGTCTCCCGGAGGCTGAAATCGTACTCGTCCTGCCCATATTCCTTGATTAAATCCACAAAGGCATTGACTGCAAAAGAATAGTGCTGCGTGGAAACACAAAACTGTTTTTTCCCTCCGTCACTGCCTTTGTAGCGGTCTTCCAGAATTGCCGCCTGCTCCAGTACCTGCCTGGCATATCCCAGAAAATCCTCCCCCTCTTTGGAAAGGCTGATTCCTTTATTTGTCCGGTTGAAAATCCGGATATTCATTTCTTTTTCCAGTTCGTGGATTGCATTGGTAAGGCTTGGCTGCGATATATAAAGCCCGTCTGCCGCTTCTGTTATAGTTCCTTTTTCTGCTACTGCCGTAACATATCTTAACTGCTGTAATGTCATTTTTCCAGCTCAAGCACTTGTTCAAGGGAAAGTCCTGAATACAACGCAATCTCCTCCGGAGACAGTTTTCCTGCTTCTAACATTCTTAAAGCAGACTGCCTGTTTCCCTGCTCTATTCCCTGTTCTATCCCATATTCCATTCCCTGCTCATATTTTTCCTGATAATTCATCTGCAACGTCATATAATCCACTCTCCATTTCTCATTTTTTCTGACAGACTGTACCGCCTCCTCTAATTCCCTTGTAAAATCGTCCTCCGGTTCTTTACCATCAATAAAATCAAGCAGCTTCTTCATTTCCGGTGTAACATCATTCATTGTACCCTTTGTGTTTAAAATAATCTTTGCTGTTCCATCTCCCAGTCCCAGTTCTGTATTTTGAATACAGCGGTTTTCAAAAGTATAAATGTGCCGACCTTCACCAAATAAATCAAACGTACATACAAATATAACGAAACTGCGCTTCAGATCTTTGTAATTTTCTCCCTTTTCCAAAATATTCAGATCTGTCTATTGTCTCCTGCGACTTCGGATACTCAATGTGGGATATCTTTATTCCAAGCACCCGCTCCAGAAAATGCTTGCAGAATTTTGGATTTCTCATAATAACACTAAACATTTATACCGATAAAACAATTATGCCGAGGATTTAACAAGTATTCTTTTAT
>CAYNOE010000069.1:0-12858 GCA_964398745.1 uncultured Lachnobacterium sp. | reverse complement strand
GGTAGAGGCAGTCCGTCTCCTGATAAAAAAGGACAGACAGTAATGAAGAAAGGGTAAGTCTATGGGGATTGTAAAAAAAATGAAAAAAGCAGAAAATGAAATGCTGGTAAGGCAGGCATTTGCGGCACGGGAGTTTGCCTATACCCCGTATTCCAGGTTTAAGGTCGGGGCAGCGCTTCTGACGGTGGAAGGAACCGTTTACCAGGGCTGTAATATCGAAAATGCCGCCTATACGCCTACGAACTGTGCGGAGCGGACCGCTTTTTTTAAAGCAGTCAGCGAGGGGGAACGTGAGTTTTTGGCAATGGCAGTTGCGGGAGGGGGAGAGGATGCATCCAGACTGGCAGTGTGTCCTCCCTGCGGCGTCTGCAGGCAGGTGATGATGGAGTTTTGCGATCCTTTAACCTTCCAGATTATCCTTGCATGGGAAAAGGACAGCTACAAAATTCTTACATTAAAAGAATTACTGCCAATGGGATTCGGTCCGGACAACCTGGCATAAAAATAATATAAAGTGAGGCAGCGGATGAAGAAATTTTATAATCGTATTTTTATAATTGTACTGGATTCCCTTGGAATCGGGGCAATGGCGGATGCCAGTCAGTTCGGGGATGAGGGAGCGGATACCTTAGGGCATATTTCCGATACGGTGGCGCATTTAAATATCCCAAATCTTGCTGCGCTTGGTCTTGCAAATTTAAAGCCGTTAAAGCAGGTAAAAAAAGAGGAAAACCCGCCTGGTTATTATCTGGCATTAAATGAAAAAAGCAACGGCAAGGATACCATGACCGGACACAGGGAAATGATGGGACTTTTAACCCAAAAACCGTTTATTACATTTACGGAAAACGGTTTTCCAAAAGAGTTAATTGAAGAGCTGGAAAAACAAACCGGAAGAAAAATTATAGGAAATAAATCTGCAAGCGGAACAGCAATTCTTGAAGAGCTTGGAGAAGAGGAAATAAAAGACGGAAAGCTGATTGTATATACTTCCGCGGATTCGGTACTGCAGATCTGCGGGAATGAAGAGACGATGGGACTGGATACGCTTTACCATTACTGTGAGATTGCAAGAAAGCTTACCATGAAGGATGAATGGCGTGTGGGACGTGTAATTGCAAGACCGTATACCGGAAAGAAAAAAGGGGAATTTGTGCGCACGAAAAACCGTCATGATTATGCCGTAAAGCCCACGGGGGAAACGGTTCTGGATGCCCTCTGGCGCAGCGGCTACGCGGTGATATCAGTCGGTAAAATTAACGATATTTTTTCGGGCTGCGGGATTACCGAGAGCCACCGTTCCGACAGCAGCGTACACGGAATGGAACAGACAATAGAGCTTGCCGGAAAAGATTTTACCGGACTTTGTTTTACAAATCTGGTTGATTTTGATGCCTTGTGGGGACACAGGAGAAACCCTGCTGGTTACGGGGAGGAGCTTGAGAGGTTTGATGAAAAGCTGGGGGAATTTTTAAAACGGCTCCGGCATGACGACCTTCTGATGATTACGGCGGACCACGGAAATGATCCGACGTTTAAAGGGACGGACCACACCAGGGAACAGGTGCCCCTTCTTGTTTATTCCAAATCCCATAAAGGTTCCGGAAGACTGGAAACAATGGATACTTTTGCGGTTATCGGGGCAACGGTTGCCGATAATTTTGATGTGCCGCTGCCGAAGGGATGCATCGGAACTTCACTGATGAGTAAACTGAATTAAGGAGAACAATATATGAACCGTTTTACGGCATATAACATGCCAAAAATAGAACTGCACTGTCATCTGGACGGCTCGCTTTCACCCGGGATTGTGCAGAAGCTGTTAAAACAAAAGAATGAGGAATATGGGCCTTACGATTTAAAAGAAAAACTGATGGCTCCTGCGGACTGCGGGAGCCTTTCGGAGTACTTAAAAAGCTTTGTGCTTCCGCTTAAATGCCTGCAGACGAAAGAGGGGCTTTTTGCGGCTGCAAAAGACCTTGCACTTTCTGCGGCAAAGGAGCATGTCGTCTATCTTGAGGTGCGGTTTGCCCCCTCTTTTTCAACAGAAGAAGGGCTGTCTGTAACAGAAATTATAGAGAGTGTAAATGACGGTTTAAAAAGTGCAGAACGGGAAGCGGATATTCATGCCTCCGTTCTTGTCTGTGCAATGCGCCATCTGGATCTGGAAACAAATTTATCCATGTTAAAACAGGCGCGGGAATTACTTGGAAACGGCGTGGCAGGATGCGACCTTGCAGGGGATGAAAAGGCATATCCGACAGCAGATTTTAAAGAATTATTTGCGTTTGCAAAAAAATATGAAATGCCTGTTACCATACATTCCGGAGAATGCGGCAGCACAGAAAATATCCGCGCGGCGGTTGAATTTGGCGCACGCCGGATCGGACATGGAATTGCCATGTCAAAAGATAAGAAATTAACCGCCCTCTGTGCCGAAAAAAAGATTGGCGTGGAACTTTGTCCGACCAGTAACCTGCAGACAAAAGCGGTTGCGGATTTTTCTGATTATCCGTTTGGGGAGTTTTATAAAGCGGGTATTCCCCTTTCCATCAATACCGATAACCGGACAGTCAGCAATACGACACTGACGGACGAGTTTATGCGGCTGTCAGATGCCGGAATGTTAAAAGAAAAGATGTGTGAAAAAATTTACATGGATTCCATTGCATGCAGTTTCTGCAGTGATGATGTGAAGCAGATTCTCTGGAAAAAATGGATGTCTTTATTTGCTGTTTAAAGTTTTTTATAATAAAATAGTTACAAAATATTAGATAATTAATCAAGAAGGAAAAGGTAAAAAATATGTCAACTGATCAGAGTAAAATCCGGAATTTCTGTATTATTGCCCATATTGACCATGGTAAATCCACACTGGCAGACCGGATTATCGAAAAAACAGGTACGCTGACCAGCCGCGAAATGCAGGCGCAGGTACTCGACAATATGGATTTGGAGCGGGAACGCGGTATTACGATTAAATCGCAGGCAGTGCGGATTATTTATAATGCAAAGGATGGAAATGAATATATTTTTAATCTGATTGACACGCCGGGACATGTGGATTTTAATTATGAGGTTTCCAGAAGTCTTGCGGCATGTGACGGCGCGATTCTTGTCGTGGATGCGGCGCAGGGCGTGGAGGCACAGACGCTTGCCAATGTCTATCTTGCGATTGACCATGACCTTGATGTGCTTCCGGTCATCAATAAAATTGACCTTCCAAGCGCAAGGCCGGATGAGGTGGCGCAGGAGATTGAGGATGTCATTGGAATAGAAGCAATGGATGCCCCGCGTATTTCTGCAAAGACCGGATTAAATACTGAAGATGTATTAGAGCAGATTGTGCAGAAAATACCTGCACCGGGGGGGGATCCGTCAGCTCCGTTAAAAGCACTGATTTTTGATGCGCTTTATGATTCCTATAAAGGTGTAATCGTGTTCTGCAGGATTATGGATGGCACGGTGAAGACCGGAACAAAAATTAAAATGATTGCAACCGCTGCAGAGGATCAGGTGACAGAGGTTGGTTATTTCGGTGCGGGACAGTTTATTCCGTGTGATGAATTATCCGCCGGAATGGTCGGCTATATCGCCGCAAGCATTAAAAATGTCAGGGATACCCAGGTCGGTGACACCGTGACGGAAGTGGACAGGCCATGCGACGAGCCGCTTGCCGGATATAAAAAGGTAAATCCGATGGTGTACTGTGGGCTTTATCCGGCGGACAGTGCGAAGTACCCGGATTTACGGGATGCACTGGAAAAACTGCAGATTAACGATGCATCCCTGCAGTATGAGCCGGAAACCTCGCTGGCGCTGGGGTTTGGATTCCGTTGCGGTTTTCTGGGGCTTTTGCATCTGGAAATTATTGAAGAACGCTTAGAACGTGAGTTTAATCTGGATCTTGTTACGACAGCGCCGGGCGTTATTTACAAAGTGCATAAGACAAACGGAGAAGTTATTGAATTAACCAATCCGTCCAATCTTCCGGCACCGACAGAGATTGCATATATGGAGGAGCCGTTTGTGTCGGCGGAAATTATGGTGACCTCTGAGTATGTGGGCGCTATTATGAAACTCTGCCAGGAACGCCGCGGCGTTTATGTCAGCATGGAATATATTGAGGAAACCCGTGCCCTGATTAAATACGATATGCCGTTAAATGAAATTATTTATGATTTCTTTGATGCCCTAAAATCCCGCTCAAGGGGATATGCTTCTTTTGATTATGAAATGAAAGGCTATGTGCGTTCCGAGCTTGTGAAGCTGGATATTTTAATTAATAAAGAGATGGTGGACGCCCTTTCCTTTATTGTATTTAAGGACAGTGCATATGACAGGGGAAGAAAGATGTGCGAACGCCTGAAAACGGAAATCCCAAGGCATCTGTTTGAGATTCCCATCCAGGCAGCAGTGAATGGAAAGGTAATTGCAAGGGAGACGGTTAAGGCACTGCGCAAGGACGTGCTTGCAAAATGCTACGGCGGTGATATTTCCCGTAAAAAGAAACTGCTTGAGAAACAGAAGGAAGGAAAGAAACGCATGCGCCAGATTGGTACTGTGGAAGTTCCGCAGGAGGCGTTTATGAGCGTGTTGAAATTAGATGAAGACTAAAAACCTGGAGCTGTATGTCCATACGCCGTTTTGTATCAAAAAATGTGAATACTGTGATTTTTTGTCCTTTCCTGCGGACAGCAGTACGCAGATACAGTATATCCATGCCCTTTTGCAGGAAATTCGTTTTTACGGGGCGCTGATGGGCGGGTATACGGTTTCCACTGTTTTTATCGGGGGCGGTACGCCGAGCTGGCTGGAGCCGGAATGCATTGGCGCTATTATGCAGGAGATTCTGACGCATTTTGATGTGGCGGATGACGCGGAAATTACGATTGAATGTAATCCCGGTACCGTAACGGCAGCCAAGCTTGAAATTTATAAACAGGTCGGAATCAACCGGCTGTCAATTGGTCTGCAGTCGGCGGATAATGCGGAATTAAAACTGCTTGGCAGGATACATACGTTTGAGCAGTTTTTAAAGACCTATGAGCTTTCCAGAAATGCCGGATATGAGAATATTAATGTGGATTTAATCAGTGGCCTGCCTCATCAGACACTGGATAAATTTCTCCGGAGCTTACAGCATGTAATCCGTCTGAAGCCGGAGCATATTTCCGCCTATTCGCTGATTATTGAAAAAGGTACGCCTTTTTATGACAAATATAAATTTGATGCGGTTAAGCAGAGTGCCGGAATCCGGACACAGGCGCTGCCAAGTGAGGATGAGGTTTACCGGATGTATAAGGCGACACAGGATATTTTAAAGGAGGCGGGATACATCCAGTATGAAATTTCTAATTTTGCCAGAAAAGGTTATGCCTGCAAACACAATATTGGTTACTGGACAAGGGAAAATTATCTTGGCATCGGGCTTGGGGCGTCCTCATTACTGGAAAATGTGCGCTATGAGAATACCCGCGAATTATATGAATATATGGAAATCTGCGGGAAGCAGGAAATTGTTCCGCCGGAGACATTTTTGCAGCAGGAGGAAGATAGTAAACAGCCGGAAGGTGACTGGTTTGGGACAAACCTTCATGTATCTGCCGAAGTGATTGATAAAAAGGAGCAGATGGTGGAATTTATGATTCTGGGACTGCGCATGAATGAGGGAGTTACGCGGGCGGATTTTGAGAAAAATTTCGGCAAGCCGATTGATGTGGTTTACAGGGATGTCATTGAAAAGCTCAGGGAGCAGCAGCTTCTGACCGCTTACGGCGGCAGCATTGCCCTGACCGACAGGGGAATGGATCTGGCAAATTACTGTATGGGGCAGTTTCTGCTGTAGAATATGCAAACCGCATAGAAAATGGCAAATGTTCTTTTAACTGTAAGAAATGCTTATCACACTGCGTGGGAAGGAGTACTGCAATGCAAAAATTTGTCTGGGAAACACCGGAAGAAATTGACCTGGCACTTGCAAAACGGGTGCGTGAAATCCGAAAGCGCAGGGGTATCAGCCAGAAGCAGCTGAGTGAACGCTGCGGAGTCAGCTATGGATCTATTAAGAGGTTTGAAACAACCGGATTAATCAGTTTTCTTTCCCTGACAAAAATTGCAGCAGAACTGGGAATGGAAGGGCAAATCCGAAATCTTTTTACTGATGTGCCGTACCTGGACATTCAGGAGGTAATTAATGAAAACAAATAAGGTGCTGACGGTACTGTTTCATGGACGGACGGTAGGTACTCTTGCGGTAAACGGACAGGGGAAAGTGGCTTTTTCATATGATGACGACTGGCTGGAAAGAGGATTTTCCATTAGTCCTTTTTCACTTCCCCTGGAAAAAAAGGTATTTGTTCCTGATAAAATGATTTTTCAGGGACTTTTTGGTGTGTTTGCAGATTCGCTCCCCGATGCATGGGGACAGCTTCTTGTGAACCGTACATTAAAAAAACATGGGATTCATGCAGCGGATTGTAATGCGCTGGATGGTCTGGCCGTTGTCGGGCATACAGGAATGGGGGCATTGTGTTATGAACCAGAGCGGCGTATTGGAACACTGGAAACCAGCAGTGACTGGGATATGATGGCGCAGGAGTGTGCAAAAATTCTTAAGACCGAATATTCGGACAAGCTGGATTTACTGTACCGGATGGGCGGAACCAGTGGGGGTGCACGCCCGAAAGTTATGACTAATTACAAAGGTCAGGACTGGATTATTAAATTTCCGGCACATACAGATATGTATAATGCCGGAAAAATGGAATATGATTATTCCGTCTGTGCAAAAAGATGCCAGATTGCCATGACTGAAACTAGACTTTTTCCTTCTGAATTATGTGATGGTTATTTTGGAACAGTGCGTTTTGACCGTGGAAAAGAAGATGGGGAAAGAATACACATGGTTTCGGCAGCGGCTTTGCTGGAAGCGGACTTTGAGCAGCCGTGTATGGATTACCATGATCTGATGAAACTGACGAAAATTATGACAGAAAATAATAAGGCAGATATGGAAAATATGTTTCGCAGAGCTTGTTTTAATGTATTTGCCCATAACCGTGATGACCATGCGAAAAATTTCACCTTTTTATATGACCCCGAAACAGACCGCTGGCATTTAAGCCCGGCATATGATATGACATACAGCAGTACTTATTATGGTGAGCATACAACATCCGTGGATGGAAACGGAAAAAATCCCGGTGAAAAAGAACTGCTTGCCGTAGGAATAAAAGCCGGAATAGAAAAAGAAAAATGCGGTGCTGTTATTGCTGAAATACAAAAAAAGGTGCGTGAGGATCTGCAGAAATATTTTTATATGTGTTAAACTTTTTTAGTCTGATTTAACAGGAGAATCCTATGAATAATAAAGAAATCATATCAGTTGCAATGGCGCAGTCTGCAGTTGATTTATACTGTGATGCAGATGCATTCACAAATAAAGAAAATATTATCGTATACTCCGAGAAAGACGAAGGCGCAAGAAAATATTTACAGCTTCCATTTATCTGTAACCTTGTCAGCTATGGAAATAACATCGTTGCGTCCACACAGCCGCAGTATTACGATATTGTCCATTCCTACATTTCACGTTATGATATAAGCCACTGTTTTGAAACCCCGAATATGCATGTGCTGAACGAAGCGTTTGCTCCATCCGGCATGGCGGTGTGTTTTATGGCGGAGTACTGGCTGCCGGATTTGAATGCACTAAAGGTACTGCCTTGTCCATATGAAACAAAAATTATGGAGCAGGAAGAGTTTCAAAAGCTGTATCAGAAACAATGGTCGAATGCCCTTTGTGAAAAAAGAAAAGAACTGGATGTGCTTGGTGTCGGGGCATGGGAAAATGATAAATTAATTGCCCTTGCAGCCTGTTCCGCTGACTGTGACAGCATGTGGCAGATTGGAGTTGACGTGCTGCCGGAATACCGGAGAAAAGGCATTGCATCCGCATTAACAAGCCGCCTTGCCATGGAAATTTTAAACCGGGACAAAGTTCCGTTCTACTGCTGTGCATGGAGCAATATCAAATCCGCGCGAAATGCCATAAAAAGTGGTTTTCGCCCGGCATGGGCAGAGCTGACGGTTAAACCGAAAAAACTGGTGGATGAAATGAACCGGACGGATGCATAGAAAGAGAGGATTGGTTTATGAAAGATTTACTCAGGCTGACAGATTTGAGACCGGATGAAATCTATGAAATATTTCATATTGCAGATGAAATCAGTCAGGGAAAATATGGAGGTTATCTGAAAGGAAAAAGCGTGGTATTATTTTTTCCGGCTTCCAGCATCCGGACCCGCGTGACCTTTGAAAAGGGAATTTATTTGATGGGCGGACAGCCGGTGTTGTTTCCGGGTGAAACACTGGGTAAGAGTGAAGACATAAAGGATGTATGCGGTTATCTGAATAACTGGGCAGACCTTGTGGTGGTGCGGCATAAAGATATCCGCCTGATGGAAAAGCTTGCAGAGTATTTAAATGTTCCGGTTATCAATGCTATGACAGATATTAATCATCCGTGTGAAATATTATCAGATATGTATTCCCTGTCAAAAATTCGCAAAAATTTTATGAAAGATAAGTATTTATTCTGCGGAAAATCCGGTAATATTGGTCTGGCATGGAAAGAGGCCTCGGAAGTTCTGGGATTTGAACTGTCACAGTGCTGCGGCACAGGATATGAGATGTACGGCATAAACATATACCATAACATAAAGGATGCGGTAAAAGGAAAAGATATTATCTGCACGGATTCCCTTCCGGCGGAGGCGCTGGATGATTTTAAGGACTGCCAGGTGACAACCGAAGTGATGAAAATGGCGAATGCAGGTGCCGTATTAAATCCGTGTCCGCCGTTTTACCGCGGACAGGAAGTGTCGGATGAAGTAATAGAATCAGAATATTTTGTGGGATATGAATTTAAGAAAAGCTTACTGGAAATCCAGCAGGCAGTTATGATTTACTGTATGGAACATATGGAAGTCTGAATTGTAATGTAATAGTCTCATAAAAGAAAGGAAAAGATTATGGCAGATATTAAATATGAAATCAAAAAAGAGTTGGGAACACTCTCTGAAAGTGCAAAAGGCTGGACAAAAGAATTAAACCTTATTTCATGGAACGGTGCAGCGCCTAAGTATGATATCAGGGACTGGGCGCCGGAACATGAAAAAATGGGGAAGGGAATTACACTTACCCTGGAGGAGATTCAGGAACTGTATGGACTTCTGGGGAAAGTACTGGAGCAGGAGAAATAAGATCAGCAAATGCAGGCATATAGACAGTATGAGATTCTGTATTCCCCAGAAATTTATTTCATTTCATGTCAAAAAGGTCGTTATGTGCCAAAAAAGGGACATTCTTTTTTTCGTCTGCTATACTTGGTTCGTGTTATGCCCTTTCCATAAAAAGGAAAAGGCATTCAGCAGTAAAAAATGGACCGGTCTGGCGAAAGGGAAAGAAAAATGGATAAAAGAAAATCGTTATTTTCAGAGGCACAGCAAAACGGGGAACAGTATACGAAGCCTGCGGCATGGTTTTTGGGACCAAAAGGGAAAATGCTAAACTGCTGCAGGAAATGGTGGATGAAAGTATTCAGGAGCATGCGAAGTTCCGGGAAAACCATTATGGCAGGAAAGATGGAAAATATATCACGGATGAAATAAAAAATTCGATAGGATACCGTGAAGGCGTTAAATCCATGAGGGAGGCTGCAAAAGAGTTGCGGGAAAGACTGCATGGCAGCGTTCCTTTTTTCAGTGAAAGGTATCAGGCGCATATGGACTGGGATACGGTTTTGCCAGGCAATGTGGGGTACCTGACAGCGCTTTTATATAACCAGAATAATGTTGCAACCGAAGGAGGACCTGCAACCAGCCGTCTGGAAAAAGAGGCAGGACAGGACTTGTGCCGCCTGCTCGGTTACGCACAAAAGGAAAATCAGGACAAAGAAAGCTGGGGGCATATTACGGCAGACGGAAGTATTGCAAATCTGGAAGCAATGTGGGCGGCGAGAAATCTCAAATTTTTGCCATTCGCAGTTGTCAGCGCAATACAGGCACATAAAAGTCGTCTGGCGTCTGCAGATTCTCTTAAAGTAAGTGTGTACCAGGATGGAAAAAAGATTTCCAAAAGGCTTTTGGACTGCAGTGAATGGGAACTGTTTAATATAAATCCGGATGAAACGGCCGAATTGCCAGATAGCATTATCGAAATGTGTGGCTTAAAGAACAATGAACTGGACAAGTATCTGGCTCCGTACCTGTTACAGAATGTGGGACTGGCCTGGTACAGCAGCAGGTATCCCCTTACCTCCAGAATTCAGGTGATTGTTCCGGCAACAAGGCATTATTCATGGCCGAAGGCAGGAACAATCCTTGGGATTGGACAGGATCATGTAGTTGGTATTCCTGTGGACGATCAATGCAGGATGGATACAAAAAAACTAAAAGCCACACTTAAAAAATGTATAAAAAATCAGGAGCCGGTTATGATGCTGACTGCAGTGATTGGCAGTACCGAAGAGGGTGTAGTGGATAATCTGGAAGAAATCCTTAAAATCAGGGAGCAAATGGAAAAACGGGGACTGCAGTTTCATCTTCATTGTGATGCGGCATGGGGCGGTTACCTAAAAACAATAATGATGAAACCGGATGGAAATTCAGTACAGAAAAACATGAAAGGCCGGGATCCGTTTGTCCTGCCCCTGCCGTTGTCCTCTTATGCGCAGAAGCAGTATGACTGTCTGCAGTATGCAGATACCATTACAATATGATCCGCATAAAGCGGGATTTATCCCGTATCCGGCAGGCGCGCTGTGTTACAGAAACGGGAAGTTTCGTTATGCCATTACATTTAATGCGGATTACATTCATTCAAATCCGGACAACAATATGGGGATTTTCGGGCTGGAGGGCTCCAAACCGGGCGCGGCAGCGGCTGCTGTATGGATGGCGCACAGAACCATTCCGCTGGATTGTACAGGATACGGGCAGATTCTTGGAGAGTGCATGTTCAGCGCCAAGATTTATTACTGTTACTGGCTGACGCTGGCTAAGGAGGATGACCCGTTTGAACTGCAGACCCTGATTCCCCTGCCAAAGCGTATTCAGGCAGGGAATACCCTGCTGGAGGGAAAAGAACAGATGCTGCAGTTTATCCGTGAAAATATTGTGGGAAAGAGCAATGAGGAGATTGCACAGAATCAGGATGCACTGTTTTTCCTGCAGGAAATTGGTTCCGATGTGTTAATCAATTCTTTTCTGGTCAACTTTAAGACCGGTGGAAGGATGAACACCAGCGTGAAAAAAATGAACAAGCTAAACAAGGCTCTTTTCAAAAAGTTTTCGGTTGTAAGTGAAAAAAGGGCATTATCTGATAATCCGCCGAAATATATGCTGACGCTTTCTACACTGGATTATAACAATTATCAAAAGCCGCTTTCCAGAATATGTGCTGAATGGGGAATTTTGGATTCAGAGCCAAAATCCATAAACTTTCTGATTAATACGGTTTTGCAGCCGTGGCCGAACGATAGGAATTTCGTACTGGAAATCATGCAGATTTTCAGGGAAGGAATTCTTAAATGTATTTCAAAGGAAACTTTTACAGAGGCAATAGAAACGCAGATGACAAACGATGGCCGGCCGGATGATCTCGTGGAGAAGATACCGGCAAATGCATATAATGCAAATACCAGATATATTGAACTGAAACACTCTTATGCAGGTTTTGCTGCAGCAGATGCAGAAAATAGAAACCGGTTGTTTTACTGGTTTTTTGAAAGCAGCAATCAAAGCCAGGAGAATGTGCCGCTTATCATCTGGCTGAATGGCGGGCCCGGGGCATCTTCACTGGCAGGACTGTTTCTGGAAAACGGACCGTTTACCATGAAAGATGACGGTTGTCTGCTGCCCAATCCATACAGCTGGAACCAGCGGGCGCATGCAAAAAAGATGTTTGCAAAATTTTTAGAGGATCTTGACAAAGGCGATATGAAAGCAGCATTTGAGGATGGGAATGCGGTAAGTGATTATCTGGTGAAATGCGGCGGGGGTGAAAATATTTATGATGTCCGCAACTGGCAGGATGCCCCGATTGAATCTCTTAAAAATTATCTCGAAAGCGATCTGGTGAAGGACTGCATCCATGTACCGCGTGAGGTACACTGGGCATTCAGTGACGCCGGAAGTGAAGTTGCGGACAATCTGACAGAGGATCTGATGGCTCCGGCAGCGGAGGTGATTGAGAAGATTATTAATATGAAGCAGGAGAATACCCCGCTTTATGATGTACTGCTGTATACAGGTAATTTTGACATGTCCTGTGGTATTACCGGAACCGAACAACTGCTGCGGAGCATTCACTGGGACGGGGAAAAAGAATGGAAGAAGTTTCGGAGAAAGGTATGGTACCGTCAGGATGAAAAGCAGCAGATAAAAATTACGCAGGGCTGTATCAAACACCTGAATAATCTGACACAGATTGAAATTCCGATGTCAGGGCATCAGGTACCTCTGTTTCAGCCTGAGATTTCACAGGAAATGATTTACTGCTGGATATTTGGAGAGCAGTTTGTTTCCTATGACCCGGAAATGGAGAAGAACACCGTTTCGTAATTTATAATTGCAGATTTGTCCTACAGGCCCCATGCTGAAACAAAACAGCATGGGGCTTTATGGACAAAAGCCTGCCTTTTAGGTATAATAGGCAAAGAACGTTTATTATACTGCGCGAGATATTATTACAAGGTGGCTCGAATCGTTACAATTTAAAAACAAATATGAAGAACAAACATTTTAACCAGGCATTATCAAATGTCATATATGAAACAGCATGCAAAGGAGCCAT
>CAYNOE010000068.1:0-12977 GCA_964398745.1 uncultured Lachnobacterium sp. | reverse complement strand
ATACTGCCGTATCAAAACTCCCCATCCATATCCCCTCCTTTGCACACTGGTATTCTTATAATTAAAAATACCGCTCATTACATCCCTTTTCAAAAAAAATATAACGAACGGTCGTTTTTTGTAATAAGCGGTCATATTAGGTCAGGCTATGATACACTTTGTGATATGTGGAAGAGTGAACAAATAACTGGCTGATGAGCAGCCTCCGCCTTTATGATGAAACACCGATATTCTTATTCCGGAATGGGACAGAGATTGCGGAGGTTTCGTGGGCTTTTGTTATCTTTTCCAGGTATTCTTTTTTGGATAAATCTCCCAGATCATGGAAGACCGCACAATACGCAACAAGCGCAGTCCGGACGTATGCGCTGTGCTTCTCGAAAACCGTCCGATTAACAAGAACGCCTTGCGCTTCTATAAACTGGCAGCAAAAAGTAACAGCCAGCCGGGTGTTTCCCTCACGAAAGGCATGCACTTTCCAAACGGTTGCCAAATCTTCCGAGAAACGTTTCACTTTATCGCTTAGCGCCATATCCGCCCAGGAACGTGAGTTCATCCTGTTCAGGACCTTTGTTAAATCATTCCTTATCTCTGCTTTATCCGAATACTCTACCGATAAGCCACCCAGCGCAGGCCCCTCTTTCTCTATATTGACTGTGCGAAACTCCCCCGCCCAGCCATAGATATCCTGGAAAATATATTTATGCATCCTGGCAAAGTGGGAAACACTGTAATCCCCATCCAAAGGATACTCTGCGAGTTCCCTGAGCCGCAAGGAAACATAATCTGCCTCGGCGTCATCCAATCGGTTTTTATCCTGGATATCCAAAAGATTCTTTAATATACCGGTTCCGGGATATACATATGGGTCAGTCATTATCTTTCGCCCTATATTTCTTGTCCAGGTATTTTTTGAGGTCTTCCGTAGTAACCCTGCCAGACTTCTCTAACTCAATATATTTTTTGAAGTCTTCAGTCGGTTCAAGACCGTCAACCTTAATCATTCCAATAGCATAATCCCATGCCGCTTCCGCTGTCATAAAAATCCCTCCAAAATCAAGTTTGATATGTTTATAGTATACCATGTCATCAATCTCCGATTGATGACACGATATGCGCGGTGTTCTTCCGCGCAGTATAACAAGCGTTCTTTGCTTATTATACCATGATTTAAGGATAAATACTATATCCGGCAAAAGGTTTTATAGCAGAATATTGAAGAATTCTTCTTTCGTCATCTGTTTTTCATTACGGATAAAAACCGCAGTATTAAAACTCCCCATCCATATCCCCTCCTTTGCACACTGGTATTCTTATAATTTGAAAATACTGCTCATTACATCCCATTTCAAGAAAAATGTAACGGACGGTCGTTTTTTGTAATAAGCGGTCATATTTTTTTGTTATTGCTTTTAATTTATGAACCATCCCTTTTCCATACCATAACAAATTCCTTTTCCCGGGTATCTTCATCATAATTTTCAGACTGAATAACAAAGGATTCCCTCTGGTAAAAGCGTACTGCACGTATATTTTTCTGATACACACTTAAACAGAGATTTGTTCTGCGTTTTTTCACATAATCCATTAACTGTTTTCCAATCCCGTCTGACTGAACATTTTCCCTTACAAAAATACCTGCAATATAATCATCCGTCAGTCCAATAAAACCGTTGGCCTGATGTGTATTATCATCTTCATGCACATATAATTCTGCTTTTTGCATCATATTTTTCACCATTTCAAAATTATCCATCCAGTATTTCCGCGGGATGAAGCTGTGCGCCCGGATATTTGTATCAAGCCATATTTGCATAACCGTGCTTAAATCATTCCTGTGAAATTTTCTGATCAAAACATATCCTCCATTTACTTCTTCTATAGTAACTATTCAGCCCCCCGCCCCGTACATTCGCAAAACCGCACGACCAGTCGTGCTTTCCCGTTACTTCGTAACTAATTTTACTCATATACGGGGCGGTGGCTCTATTCGAGCCACCCTGGAATAAGATAAACAGACTCTTACATGCAAGCATGACGATTCTGCTTATCTTATTCCAGGGGGTTCTGAATAGTTACCTTCTATAAAAAAACACCGTCCGCCATATCCCTTTTCAGAAATAATGTAACGAACGGCATCAAATATTTTATTTTACCTGTTCTACCTTAATCAGATTCGTATTTCCCGTCTGGCCGTTCATCAGGCCTCCTGTCAGAACAACACGTTCACCTTTCTTTAAGTCAAACACTTCCTTGGCACGAATCATGGCATTGTAAAACATAACCTCCATGGAACTGAACTCCTCGCTTAACACCGGTTTTACGCCCCAGCTTAAGTTCAATTTACGCCATGCCTTTTCAGAGGTTGTCATTCCGATTATATCCACCGGACAGCGGAAACGGCTGACCATCCGCACGGTCCTTCCGCTTAAGGAACTGACAATAATGCATCTTGCCTGCACATCAATCGCCATTGCGCAGGTCGAATGGGAAATCGCATCCAGAACACTTTCTATTTCAAACTCTGCATTCTGGAAACGTCTGGTATAATTAATCTGCTTTTCCGTATATTCCGCAATATCAGCCATATTTCGGACAGCATCCACCGGATACTTGCCTGCTGCGGATTCTCCGGAAAGCATAATGGCAGAGGAACCGTCATACACGGCATTTGCCACATCCGAAAGTTCCGCACGCGTTGGGCGCGGATTGTGAATCATGGATTCAAGCATTTCCGTTGCCGTAATCACACGGGTTCCCAGCATACGGCATTTGTTAATCAGGTATTTCTGGATTGCCGGAACCTCCATGCCCGGAATTTCAACTCCCAAATCCCCGCGTGCAATCATAATTCCGTCGGCAATTTCACAGATTTCCTCCACATGGTCCACACCGGAACGGTTCTCAATTTTAGCAACAATATCAATGCTTTCGCCGCCGTTGGCATCTAAAAATTCCCGCAGGTCCGCAACATCCTGCTTTACCGATACAAACGAAGCCGCCACAAAGTCAACGTCATTTTTTATACCAAAAAGCAAATCCTGCTTATCCTGTTCACTCAGGTATTCATTGTCCATGACCTTGTTCGGGAAGTTCATGCTCTTGCGGTCAGAAAGCTCTCCTCCTGCCAAAATCCTGCATATGGCATTCGGTGCTTCCAGCTTTTCCACCTCCAGGATAATAAGGCCGTTATTAATCAGTACCCTGTCACCCACCTTGAGATTCTCAACCAGTTTTTTATATGTCACTGATACACGCTCTTCATTTCCCACAACATCTTCTGTTGTCAGTGTGAATGTATCTCCCTCTTTTAAGGTAACCCGGCCGTTTTCAAACGTTTTAATACGGTATTCCGGTCCCTTGGTATCCAGCATGATGGCAATCGGGAGATTCAGCTGCTCCCTGACTTTTTTTATCAGATCAATCTTTTTCTGGTGTTCTTCATGGCTTCCATGTGAAAAATTCAGACGTGCAACATCCATGCCCACCTGGCACATCTTCGTTAATACGTCTTCCTTTTCACTCGCCGGTCCAATTGTACAGATAATTTTTGTTTTTCTCATACCGCCCCTCCTTCTTCCTTCCAGAGCCCAAAAACAGGAACATCATCTATGCCTTCGCTATTGTATCTGCCAGAGCTTCCATTGCCGGAATGTCTGTTTCCTTCATGGTTGATTTTATTGTCACTGACGGCTCCACAATTGTCACATTCTTCATGGTTCCGAGTATCTCTTTCATAGCCTTTGCCGCACACGGTGCCCATGAACCGTTTTCTATGATGCCCACTGTACGATTCTGGTATGCCTTGGACTGTAAATGGTGCAAAAAGTCCTGCATACACGGGAACACGCCTCCGTCATAGCTTGCTCCCGCAACAACCATGCGGTCATACCGGAATGCATCTTCAATAACCTCTGCCATATCCTCCCTGGCAAGGTCACTGACAACCACTTTTTCAACGCCCTTTTCACGCAGCATTTCTGCAAATTTCTCCGCCGCCTTACCGGTGTTTCCATGAATGGATGCATAGGCAACAAGCACTCCCTTATTTTCCGGCTGATAACTGCTCCATGTATCATATAACCCAATATAATATCCCAGGTCTTCATCCAGGATTGGTCCATGCAGCGGACAGATTTTTTCGATATCCAGTGTGGCAGCTTTTTTAAGAAGTGCCTGCACCGGAGCGCCGTATTTTCCTACAATATTAAAATAATATCTTCTTGCCTCGCATGACCAGCCTTCATCATCCTCAGCATCCATTGCACCGAATTTTCCAAACCCGTCTGCGGAAAACAGAATTTTTTCCGTACTTTCATAGGTCACCATAACCTCCGGCCAGTGAACCATCGGCGCCATATAAAAATTCAGCGTGTGCTTACCAAGTGAAAGGGACTCTCCCTCTGCAACCGTCTGCTGCTTAATGCCGGAAACATCGAAAAACTGCGGCAGCATGGCAAAAGTCTTTGCATTACCGACAAGTGTCACCTCCGGAAACAGTTCTGTCAGTCTTCCGATGCTTCCTGCATGGTCAGGCTCCAGGTGGGAAACCACAAGATAATCCACTTTGCGTCCGCCAAGCGCTGCCATCAGGTTTTTCTCCCACTCTTCCATTCCGCGGGCATCCACAGTATCCATTAATGCCACCTTTTCATCCAGAATCAGGTAAGAATTATAAGTTACACCTTCCGGTACGACATACTGGCTCTCAAACAAATCAATTGTCCTGTCATCTACTCCGATATACTTTACTGCATCTGAAATTTTTACTTCCATTTTAGTTACTCCTTTATGTTCATATTATTTTTAACATTTTTATCCCATTTTATCAATCTGGTCGTTTTCCAGCTCCCGCTCCAGATCCTCTTTGCTCATATATTTACGGAAAATCCGCTCTAATATATAGTCAAAAACCAGCGTAAGAAGCGCGGGCCAGAACAAAATGGCAAACGGCGCAATCCAGATTCCAAGCGCGCTTATAAGTACCAGCACGATTATAAGAAATGACCACGGCAGATGTCTCAGCTCAAGAAGTACTGCATTTTTAAGCGTCGCCTTTACATTATTTTCAAACCTTGCAATATAAGCAAACAGATAGCATCCCCAGCCGATAACCATCGCCATCAGTACAAGAAAAAAGTAAAAAAACATTCCCATACTGCTGCCCTTCTGCAAAACCTGCCTGGTGATTGCGATATCCCCGGTCAGCACCAGAACCACAAACAGCCACACAAGGCCGGAAAGCGTTGCCTGCTTAAAATTATTTTTGAATGCGGAAAAAAAGTTCGAGGTCGTATAACCGCGGTTTCCGCGTATGGACTTATGCACTGAATAATACAGTGCGGAACTTGACGCCCCTATCGTAAAAACCGGTATGCAGCAGATAACCCACAGAATACTCAGCCATACACAGTCCACCAGCTTTCCTACCGCATTAAAAAATTTGTTATCCCAGTTTAATTTCACTTTTTAAACCTTTTTCCTTTCTTTTTGTATTTTTTATCAGCCTTTATTCCTCCAGCCGGTTAAGTATTTCCCCACAGATTTCCTCGCGTGTCCTGCCATCCGTCGCTACCGTGATATCTGCGGCTGCCTCATAAAACGCGCGCCTTTTTTCCATCAGCCCTGCAATGTACTCCACATTCATATTACCATTTAAAACCGGACGGTCCGTGCTGTTTTTTATACGCCCGTATACCGTTTCCGGAGTGGCAGTAAGCCAGACGACCCTGCCGCTCTTTTTCATATTAGCAATATTCTGCGGACGGATCACCACACCGCCGCCGCAGGAAATCACGGATGCCTCCTGCATGCCAAGACTTAATACCAGCCTGCTCTCCAGGTCCCGGAAATAGTCCTCCCCGTACTTTGCAAAAATCTCGTTTATCTCCATCCCCTGTTCCTGCACAATCCGTTCGTCCATCTCAACCAGCGGAAAATGAAGCTCCTGCCGGAGTGTCCGCGCGATTGTACTCTTTCCGGTTCCCATAAATCCAATCAGAAAGATATTAAAATCAATTTCCCTGTGTATACTCATGAAAAGAATTTCTCCTTTACTTCCTCTACCGGCATATCCATGCCTGTGTACAATTTAAATGCGGAAACGCCCTGCCACAAGAGCATACCCTTCCCGCCAATACAGGTACAGCCCGCTTCCTTTGCCTCGCGTAAAAGCTTTGTTTCCTCCGGGTTATACACGGCGTCACATACCACCAGTTCCCTGCGAAATGCATTAAGGTCTTTGATTACGCTCTCATTTTCCATCGGCCTCATTCCAACAATGGTTGCATTCACAAAAATATCACTGCTTTGGATCTCTTTTGTCATTTTTGCAGTATCTGCAATATCATATACATTTACCGTAATATCCGGCGCGGCTTTTTTAATCTTTTCCGCGGTTTCCAGCGTCCGCCCGAAAAAAGCATCTTTGAGATTAAAAATCGTAATCTCCCTTGCGCCGTCCAGCGCGCACTGTACCTGAATCGCAGTCGCTGCGCCGCCGCCTCCTGCAACGGTAATCTTTTTTCCGCGGACATCAATCCCGTGATCCTTTAAATTATTTACAAATCCCTCACCGTCTGTAATGTATCCCTTAAGTTTTCCATCATCGTTGACAATCGTATTGACTGCCCCGATAATTTCTGCAGCCGGTGACAGTTCATCCACATGCTTCGCTGCCTTGGTCTTGTCCGGCATGGTCACATTGCAGCCCCGCATACGAAACAGCCTCATGGCGTCTAAGGCTTCCTTTACCTGCTCCTCCTTAATATCAAACGCAACATAGGCATAATCCAGCCCCAGCCTTTCAAAGCTGTAATTGTACATGGCCGGTGAGCCGGAATGCCCGACCGGCGAGCCAATCAGGGCAAGGAGCCCTGTCGTCCCTGAAATTCTTCTTTCCAAAATATGTCATCTCCCTTTGCTTATATCTTAGCTAATATCTTATCACGAAATCTATATAAGATACAAGAGTTCCAGCGGAGTTTGAATCAGTGTTTTTGCTCCGTTTTTCTTTAAAAACGCTTCATCACGGAATCCCCATGTCACGGAAACACATGGGAGTTCTGCATTTGCGGCAGTCTGGATATCCACCTCAGAATCGCCGACATAAATAGTCTTCTCCCGTTTTGCCCCAAGCACAGCAATTGCGGCGTTGACCATATCCGGATCCGGCTTTCTTGCCAGATCCTCCCTGTCCCCGATTGCGGTTGTCGTATAGTTTTTGAAAAATCTTTCGTCCAGCTCCCGTACCGCAGAATCCAGTTTGTTGGACACAATTGCTGTTTTCACCCCACGTTCTTTTAATTCCTGCAGCAGGAAAAGTACATCAGGATACGGTCTGGTATTATCCAGGCAGTGTTCCCCATAAAAATCCTTAAATATGGCAAATGCCTCCTCAAACCGGGGATTGTTTTCCCCGTCCGGCACCGCCCGCTGCATCAGCCTTCGCACGCCATTTCCAACATAATGCCGCACCTGCTCGAGTGTACACAGCGGCATATTCATAAACGAAAGCGCGGCATTGACCGCAATCTTTAAATCCTCCAGCGTGTCCAGAAGCGTTCCGTCCAAGTCAAAAATAACCGCTTTGGATTCCTCTTCTTCCCCGGCATTCCTGTAGGTTTTCTCAAACAGTTCCTTTTTTACAATATGGATTCCGTTTAACTGGTCCATGCTGTCAACCAGATAATCCCCGATGCGCCCCAGGCTGTACTGCCTTGCATCGCCTTCCCGGAACAGCTTGACCTTACGGTCCAGCTGTTTTGCAAAAAGCACCTTGATTCCGCTCGGCACGCAGACCTTTGCAGAATCCATCGGAATGACCGCCCTGCCCGAGCTGTTGTCCCTGATGACCGGCTCGTACTCCGCATTGGCAAGTGCAAAATCCCATTCCGGATAAATACGGTACTGTCCCCTGAATTCCTCTTCTTTCCTAAAATAAATCTCACCCCTCGGATCGATTACCAGGATAATGCCCGCAGCGGCAACCGTATTCACATCCCCGTGTACGGTACGGACGGTAATCGGCGTATTTTCCGGCAGAAGATCCGCCAGGGGAACGAAGCCCCACGGAATCATCCGCCTGCAGAAGCCCTGGGTGTTCAGTTCATTCAGGCTGCAGTCATCCGCGTAAATAATATCCGTATCATCCATATACTCCCGGAACCGCTGTTCAATGACCGCCTTAATCCCGGAAGCCGCCGGCTGTTTGTTTTTTCCCTCTTCATCATATTCCATACGCGGGGAATAATTCTTCTGCTCACAGAATTTCAGATATTCCTCCGTCAGAAGATCCATCTGGATAAACCCGCCCGCCTTGGCAACATGTCCTCCTCCGGAACCGATTCCCTTGCACAGTTCAAAGGCAAGCTCACTCGCCTTGACCTCTTCCACGCAGCTTCTGACGGAAATCTTAACGCCATCCCTTTGCACATTGAACACAATGCAGAGGTCAACCGCATCCACCTCAAGAATCAGGTCGCTGATAATGCCCAGTATGTTCGGATCGCACGGCGCGGATTTCACGATTGCCACCCGGTATTCGTCCAGGTAATCACTGTGCAAAAGCGCCGCTCCCGCCACCTCAAGATCCTCCAGCGTCATATTCGCATTCCGGTACTTCTGCATCAGAAGTTTGTCATACCCCGCTTCATCATGCAAATCCTTGTCCAGCGGATGGACAATTTCCGTAAAACTGCTGGTATCGGTATACAGACCATAATAAAGCGCCGTTGCCACTTCCCGGTCATGCCGGACGTCATAGCCTTCCGCCTTCAACATACTCCATACAAGCGTGGAGCATGCGCCCAGATGCGTCTGCACTCTCGAAAGCTCCGGAAGCGTGGTGCTGACACGGTGATGATCAATTACGGCCACATTCTGCGCCGGGAATACCGTGGAATTCCCCCCGCCGTACTGGCAGTCAACCATAAGCAGAAGCTGCGGCGCATCAATCCTTTCCACATGCTCAATCGGAATATTTAAGTCCTCTATCATCATGACAAGGTTAGTTTTACGGATAAAACTCCTTCCCCCGTACACCAGCCTCGGCTCTTTTCCGTTGGCCTTCAGATAGCGGTAAACCGCAAATCCGCATGCAATCGCGTCTGCATCCGGATTGTCATGCCCCTGTATTACAATGTCGTCAAATTCCAGCAAATCCCTTAATCTCATTTCTTACTCCTCTTTTATGTGATATGGAAAAAACACATCACTTCTTCCCTTTTTATCAAACATCGAATTATACTGTAAA
The DNA here is from genome assembly GCA_964398745.1 of uncultured Lachnobacterium sp. Taxonomy (GTDB): domain Bacteria; phylum Bacillota; class Clostridia; order Lachnospirales; family Lachnospiraceae; genus Roseburia. The sequence goes on along the minus strand of CAYNOE010000068.1, from coordinate 3,724 downwards.
TATTTATAACGCCTGATCCATTCCGCTTCCTTACCCTCTGCCTCCTCAATATGCAGATAGCGTCCCTTCGTTTTGGAATAGTAACCTCTTGCGTTGATTGCCGGAACCACCTTCATCATATCCGAAAGAAACCTGTTATAGGCAAAAGGCGTAATGCCCGCCCTTTCCAGTGTCAGTGTGGACAAATAATTCAAACTTGTAATCTCCACCGTTTCCTCCGGTGTATCGTAATTCGTCCAGATAAAAAACGGCACCATATACAGTTTTTCCAGTTCATCCTCTGTAAGTCCCGATAGCCCTTTTCCGTTTAAAATCGGATAAAAGTTGCTGTTTAAGCTTGGCTGGTGATCCCCGAAAAACACGATTTCCACCGGCTCATCCACCCCGGAAAAATAACTGACTAAATGCTCCAGTGCCTCGTCACTTTCGTGAATAAGGGAAAAATACTGGTTGGCATCGGTATAGGAACGCCCAATTTTATAGTATCTTTCCGGAAAATTCTCGTAGGTTTCAGTATACCCGCCATGGTTCTGCATAGTGATCCCCATTAAAAACAGCTTTTCGTTCACCTTCCGGTTCTCAAAGCGTTCTATCACCTTATCATAAAGCTCCCGGTCCGTAATATACTCCCGGAGTATCTTTTTCTGGTCAAAATCCTCTATAAAATGCATCTCATCATAGCCGATATCCGGATACACCTGGTTTCTGCTCCAGCCCGTAGCGTAATACGGATGCATTGCCACGCAGGTATATCCCCTGTCCTTCAGCCCGGACACAATCGAAGTGGGTGTCTGGCTGATATACTGCTGGTACACGACCGATCCCGCGGGCAAAAACGCCATGGTATTCCCGGTCATGTATTCCCATTCGGAGTTCGGCGTTTTTGCCCCGAATACCGAGGAAAGCGCATAGCCTTTTGTCGTATTTTCATAAAGCGAATCATAAAACGGGGTAAGCGGCATATTCGTCGTAAGCTCCCCAAGCACCCCAAGATCCGCAAAGGATTCGTTCATAATTACAATAACCGTGGGGTCTTTTTCTTCTTTCGTGCCACCATCCGTGCTTTTGTACTTCTGCTCCAGACCGGCGATCTCTTCTTCGGAATACCCCTCCGGTGCAGACACAAAGCTGTCGCGGATGCCAAGCACATAGTTTACGATATAGCCGTTTCGGTAGGTACCCTTCTGCTCCCATGTTTCGGTACTTCTATCATAGATATTGGCGGCCACCACGATTCCGGCAAGCACGCTGCCCATAAACGCCATAATCCGCATATGCAGCCGGTGTTCGAACCGGACATGGCATTTTAAGACCAGTGCAAAAAAGAGCGCCGCAGCCAGAAGGACGTATACCCCGCGTTTCTCCAGGCGGAGCTGGTAAGTCCCCGCAACACTGAGACCTGTTCCGATTGAGCGCAGATCCGAAAAACTGAATTCATTTCCCCGGAACATATATACAAAGTAATTAATAAAGCCAAGAAGCAGAATCCCCGCGTGGGAAATCACGCAGGTCAGCGCACTGTTATTTGTAAAAATCTGTACCAGAAGATAAACCACCAGACAGCAGAGCATGTTCATACGCAGCATATGCCTTCCCGTCTTTGCAAACAGCTCCGCATCCAAAAGCAGATGCTGGATGGAGTATACGCTAAAAACCGCACCTGCCGCAAACAGAACCAGCGTCCACAGCCATGGACACCGTTCATCCAGCTCAATCCTGAGACTTTTTACCAGGTAAAACAATAATGAAAAAATTACCGCAACAAGCCAGAATACGTCTGCCGAAAGACACAGGGCGGCGGAAAGAACAAGCGCCGCCGCTAACCATATGAAATTTTTCCTGTCATATTCCAGTGTAACTTTAAACTTTATTTTTATTTTCATTTTCATTACATTAAAACAATACAACAAAATCTGCGGCATGTAAACTGCTGAAATGGTTTTTTCATGGAAACGTCATAGTTTTGACAGATGCCTGGCCAAAGGGGGTATACAAAACGCATGTTTATGATTATACTATAAATTATATAATAATGCTTACCTGTTTATTTTAAGAAAGGAAACTTACCATGCCAGGTTTTACCACACACTATTTATTTGGAACAGATCTCTGCAAAAAACTGACTTCGGGCAGAATCCTGCAGAACCTTAAACTGAATCATGCTGCATTCGCCCTGGGGCTGCAGGGCCCGGATCTGTTTTTCTATTATCTGCCGCTTTATCTCCTTCCGCAGGAAAATCTCGGCTCACTTGCGCATAGCAGTAATACCGGCGCTTTTTTTGCCAGCCTTTTAAAAAGCAGGACACTTTTTAATGGGGACCGACGCGCCGCAAACATTGCGGACGCGTATATTACCGGGTTTATCGGGCACTACACATTAGACTGTGCCATTCATCCTTATGTCTATGCATTCACCGGCTATCCGGCGGACAATCCTCCCTCCAACCGGGATTATTTCGGGCAGCATGCCTATCTGGAAACCGAGATAGACAAGGAACTTCTTTTTGAGAAAAAACAAATAAAGCCATCCGGCTTCCGCCAGAATGCCACAATCCGCCTGGGAAAAAGACAACGCCGCGTCATCATACAGATGCTTTCCTATGCATACCAGAATACTTATCCGGATGTCCGCTCTGACAGCACGCTGATTAGCGGTGCACCTTTTTTCATGCGCACCCTGACAGGCTTTCTGCGTGACCCGCACGGCAGGAAAAAAGTAATTTTTCGTTTTCTGGAGCGCTATATGTATGGAAAAGCTTTTTTGTCCCCAATGATTGCCAGCGACACATATTATTTTGTTAAAGACCCGCTCAACCGCAGGCACCGCTGCTGGATTCATCCGTGGACAAAGCAGGCCATGGACGCTTCTTTTGACGAACTGTATAAAAAAGCACTGGAGCATTATTACCGCAGGATTTTAAACTACTACAGACTGCAGAGAGATGGCTTTTCGGGCAGCCAACTGGATGAATTCCTGAAAGAATACGGAAACCTCTCATTCCTAAGCGGTCTGCCCTGCCAGTAATGTATTTGTTTAAACCAGATGAAAGAACTCCTTTATCTGGTTTAAAATAATCGCCATCAGGCGGTTTCTTGCCTCAACACTTGCCCATGCAATATGGGGCGTAATCAGAAGCTTTTCGCTGTCCTTCATCTGCCGCAGCGGATTGTCAGCCCGCATGGGCTCATAATCCAGCACATCAAGCCCTGCTGCGGCAATCTGCCCCTGCACCAGCGCATCATAAAGATCTGCTTCCACCACAATCGGTCCCCGCCCCAGATTCAGGAATATGGAAGACCTTTTCATCTGCGAAAAAGCTTTCCGGTCCATCAGTTTCTTCGTATTTTCATTTAAGGGTGCATGCACTGACACAATATCCGACTGCGCCAGCAGTTCTTCAAACTCCACCCTTTCATAGTCCGGCTGGCTGTTTTTTCCGGAAGTCGAATAATAGATTACCCGGCATCCGAACAGCTTCGCGATTTCCGCCACACGCCTGCCGATATTTCCCATCCCTATGATTCCATAGGTCATCCCGTTTAATTCATGAAACGCTTTCGCAAAATGGGTGAAGGTCACGTCATTTATGTATTTTCCGGTTTTGACATACTCATCATAATAACGAAGCTTTTCCAGCAGATAAAAAAGCATCGCAAAAGTGTGCTGTGCCACGCTTTCCGTGGAATATCCGGCGACATTGCGCCATGCAATCCCTCTTTTGTC
>CAYNOE010000067.1:0-13006 GCA_964398745.1 uncultured Lachnobacterium sp. | reverse complement strand
GCTTGTTCTTTTCTTTTTGTATTTTTTAACATATTTTTTATAGAACTTCCGGAAACTTATTTTCTGTTTTGATAAATTCTGTAAATAGGTGTTATAATTTGTACCGGCATATCCGATTGACATACCTCCTGTTTCGTGGTCACCAGTCACAAGAATAAGAGTTTCATCCGGATGTTCATTATAAAAAACAACGGCTTCATCCACGGCATCAGAGAATGCCTTCGTATCCTTCATTGCCGTAACGGCATCATTTGCATGGCAGGCCCAGTCAATTTTTCCGCCTTCCACCATCATAAAGAATCCTTTATCATTATCTTCATACAGACAGTCAATCCCTTTTGAAACATAATTGGAAAGTGCCCACTCGTCATCAGCACGGTCAATTTCATAATTCATGGAATCTGAATCAGCCGGATGTTCATCAATTATAATCACCTTTCCCGTATCTGATGTTACTTTTTTCGCCGCTTTTTGTTTTGTAACCACAGTATATCCTGATTTTTCAGCCAGTTTATATAAGTTCTTTTTATTTCCTTTTTTACCTGCCGGTTTTCGGAACCCTCCTCCTGCAAAGTAATCAAAATCACTTTTTATCAGTTCCAGACCAAGTTCATAGTAATTTGAACGACTCTTTTGATGGCCATAGAAAGCGGCAGGAGTTGCATGGTTCAGATTAACACTTGAAACTATGCCAATCTTATATCCCAGCTGTTTATGTAATTTTTCCGCGATTGTCCCATAGCTGCGGGTAGCATTTTCATTCATATTAATCCTGCCTGAATAAGTTCTGTTTCCCGTAGATATGGCAGTAGCCGCAGATGCCGAATCAGGGCAGTATGATGTGCTGTTGTAGGTCTGGGCGCTTCCAGTTACAGGAAAATCCAGAAATCCCAGTGCATCATGGGACTTGGTTAAAATTGTATTGTTCTCTTTGCTTCCCATACTCGTTTTGTTTACAAGAGCATTCAGGTAGTAATTTGTGCATTCGATTTGCGGCCAGGACATACCATCCCCGATAAACAAAAAGATATACTTTGGCTTTTTAACAGCATCTTTTTCAAGAGAAACTGTTTTGGCAAAATTTGCAGTATGCGAATTTACTTCCGGCTTTGTGCTGCACCCGGCTATACCTGCTATAATAACAAGAAAAGCGGACACCACAGCAAGAATTTTTTTAGTTCTCATAAGTAATTCTCCATCCATTTTGTTTCCATGCTTCGGCTTCCCCACTTGTCCCAAACAAATATTACATTCCATGTATATAAAAAATCATAAATCCAAACGCAACAACAGCGGAAAGCACAACTGCCCCGACAGAAGTTCCTATCGCCCAACCTGCCGGAATCGGCTTTTTCTCATAGGAAACCTTTTCAACAGACTTTGCCTGCATGGGAATATAGGACGCCATAGGATTTGGCAGGGCAGCTGACTGAAACCTGCGCTTCCCAAAATATCCCGCTGCCCCGGCCGGCGTTGCATTTACCGTCACATACTGCAGGTGCAGCTCTTTTTTTGCATAGCTTCGCATTTCAAGAAGAAGCTCCTTTCCCCAGCCCCTCCCCTGAAACAGAGGCAGGACATAAAGCATGGTAATATGTCCTTCCCTTTGCATACCGGACATGGCAACAAGATTGTTCTGCTCAAAACCACCCCATAAAATAAGCCGTCCTTCCTGCATCATCTGCCTGATATTTTCCTCATTCGCATATTCCAAAAAAAATCCAACCGTCTGCTGGTCCTTTATATAATTTTTCAGGCAGTAGTCAAACACGCCGTTCGCCAGGGAGACAGCCTGCGGTATTTCCTCAATTGTCAAAATTCTGATTTCCATTATTCGTCCTCTCCTTCAATTAAACGGTCTTTCAATCCACTGTAACGCTTCTGCTGTGAATTATTCTCAATCATCTGGAAAAATGTTGTATCATTTCCTACTATAGTAACACATTTTTTTGCTCTTGTAACTGCCGTATATAGTAAATTTCTGTTCATCAGCATCCGTGGTCCCGATAAGAGAGGGATAACCACTGCCGGATACTCAGAACCCTGTGATTTGTGAATCGTAACTGCATAGGCAAGTTCCAGTTCATCCAGAAGCTTATACGGATATTCCACCGTCCTGCCTTCATCAAAGGAAATCGTAAAAGTTTCTGCATAATCATTAATTTCCTCTATAATCCCGGTATCGCCGTTAAAAACCCCCGTTCCCTTGTCGATTGCAAGCCCGTATTTACTTTTGATTTCCCATTCCAGCTGGTAATTATTTTTTATCTGCATTACCTTGTCGCCCTCACGGAAAACAACGGAACCGTGCTCTTTTTCTTTCTTTTTCTCACCGGGCGGATTAAGGTATGCCTGCAAAACCGTATTAAGCCTCTCCACCCCGAGCAGACCTTTCCGCATCGGGGTAAGCACCTGAATATCATAGGTTGATGCATCCACAAATTTAGGCAGTTTCTGCACAATTAACTGTAATGTAACGTTAATAATTTTGTCCGCATCATAACGTTTTAAAAAGAAAAAATCCATGCTTTTGTTATCAAGGGAAACCGGCTCTCCGTGGTTGATTTTATGTGCATTTACTATAATATCGCTCGTACCCGCCTGACGGAAAATTTTCTTTAATTCCACGGTATGAAAAAGCCGGGATTCTATAATATCTTTCAGTACACTTCCCGCGCCCACACTCGGAAGCTGGTCCACATCCCCGACCAGAATTAACCGCGTACCGGCAACAACCGCCTTTAGCAGGGAATTCATGAGTGAAATATCCACCATCGACATTTCATCAATAATAATTACGTCTGTTTCCAGGGGATTCTGTTCATTTTTCATAAATCCCTCATTGCCTTCCATGCCGCCGTTTAATTCCAGCATACGGTGTATCGTGCGCGCTTCAAAACCCGTTGTTTCGCTCATCCTCTTTGCCGCACGTCCGGTAGGCGCCGCCAGAAAAATATCATATCCCTCCCGTTCAAAATAACGGATAATCGTATTAATGGTTGTGGTTTTTCCAGTTCCCGGTCCTCCGGTAATCACAAAAAGCCCGTTTTTAACAGCCTCCCTGACAGCCGTCCGCTGATGCTCGTCCAGTTCCATCTTTGTCTGTTTTTCAATCTGGCGGATATTTTCTTCTATTTCTATATCTGGCACGTCAAATCCCTGATCCAGCATTTTTAATCTTGCTGCGGTATTGGCTTCCATATAAAAATATGCCGCAGAATAAACCTGTGTAACATCCTCTTTCTGCCGCATCACCAGCTTGCGCTCCATGGCAAGATCCATATAATGTTTCTCAATAAATTCTGCATCTATTTCAAGAAGGGCTGCTGTTCTGTTTGTCAGTTCCGGCATGGGAAGATAAGTATGCCCCTCTCCTGCCGCCTGCTGCAGGGCATATAAAATACCGCTTCGGATTCTGAAATCCGAATCGGTACGGATTCCCACGCGGGATGCAATTTCATCCGCCGTGCGAAATCCCACGCCGGAAACATCATCCGCCATCCGGTACGGATTTTCCTTAATGATTCCATAAATCTCCTGCCCGTATGTATTATAAATTTTTACCGCAAGCGCAGTACTGATTCCATACTGCTGCAGAAAAATCATTGCCGAACGCAGATCTTTTTTTTCATTTACCTGGTCTGCAATTTCCATTGCCTTGTTTTTGCTGATTCCCTTAACCTCGGCAAGTCTCTCCGGCTCTTCTTCAATAATTCTGAACGTATCATTTTTGAAACGGCGGACAATCCTCGCCGCGAGCGCAATTCCGATTCCCTTAATTGCACCGGAACCCAGATAACGCTCAATTGCCACCGCATCCTCCGGTGCCTTCTCCTCAAAACTTTTTACTGCAAACTGCCGCCCGTAAGTAGGGTGTTCGGCAAATTCCCCCTGCGCCTCTATGCTTTCCCCCTCCGCAATATCAGCAAAAACACCTACGCAGGTAAGTTCCTCCTCATCACAAATGAGAACCATAACCGTATAACCATTTTCCGCATTCCGGTAAATGATATGATCCACATATCCGCTGACTGTTTCCATCTGGTTTTCCAAAACTGCTTCCTCCAAAACCTGTGTAACGGACCAGCCTGTCGCTGAACCATTACAGCAGACGCAACAAAAGAGGCTGCTTTATACAGCCTCCTTATAATAACATTGTCTGTAATTTATGCCATACTGACATTACGCTTCATCTGCTCATAAAGCTGCTGGGTAAGGCTTTCCCCGACCTCATCCACCAGTTCATCCGCAACCTGCTCAATAACAGTATCCATAAACATATCCGTATACTGTGAAGCCGTGGAATCCTCCTCTTCGGATTTTAATGATTCCTTAACCTCTTTCAGAATCTGCTCCACAAAATAAGACTCGAAATCCTTAATTGCAGACTTTAATTCATCGTCTGAGGAATCCTTTGAAATTCCCGTAAGCGAACTTTGCAGGGAATTTGCTGTTGCAGAATCCGCACTTGTTTTTGTTGTATCATAATATCCTGACGTAAGGGCTGAAAGATCCATTTGTTTTCCTCCTGTTTTCCTGTCCGTTTATCACTCCAAATGATTACCGTTTCAGATTGTTTGCAGTATCCAGCATAGAATCTGAAGTTGTGATTGCCTTGGAATTCAATTCATACGCCCTCTGCGCAATAATCATATTTACCATTTCATCCGCAACCTGCACATTGGAACCTTCAAGATATTTATCATGTACCTTACTTACCTTAAGCCCCGGTGTGGTACCCTCCGGCATCGGATTTCCGGAAGCTGCCGTTGCTTCCAGGCGGCTGGAAGAAATCTTATTTAAACCCTCCGGATTATTAAACTGGTAAATCCCAAAGGACTGGTTAAACGGGACTACATTTCCGGTCGCCACATCCTCATAGGAAATGCTTCCGTCCTGTGAAAAGATGACGTTGCCGGTTGAAACTCCCTGCGGCACATAAATAGGATTTCCCTCTGTATCTAAAACCGCACAACCCTCAAAATCCGCAAGCATAGTCCTTCCGTCTGCGGTCGTGCTCCATGTAAAATTTCCGTTTCTGGTATAGTAGGTCTCCCCGTCAATCCCGCGGACTGAAAAAAATCCAAGGGAGCCCGGACTTTCCAGTGCAAAATCTGTCGGACTCTCACTTGCCAGCAGCGCCCCCTGGGTGTACATGGACGTTGTGGCAGCAACTCTTGTACCAAGTCCGACCTGCGCCCCTACCGGCTTCGGATCCCCGTTTGCGGTCGTTGTCCTTGTCTGGATGGTCTGGTAAAGAAGGGATTTAAATTCTGCCCTTTCATTCTTATAACCAGTCGTATTAACATTCGAAAGGTTATGTGAAATTGTATCAAGGTTGGTCTGCTCTGCAATCATTCCGGTTGCGGCAGTATAAAGTGCTCGCATCATAATATTTTTTCCTCCTAAATGTGCAGCACGACATATGAAAGTCCGCTTTACGGAAATGCCCTGCGCAAATTATCCCTTACAGGATATTATATCAGACCTTGCCGACTGTGTTTACGGCACGGTCAAGTGTGCTGTCCACGGATGTAATCACCCTCTGTCCTGCCTCGTATGCACGCTGTATGGTAATCATATTTACCATTTCCTTAATCACGTTGACATTGGAGGTTTCCAGAACACCCTGCTCCACCTTGCAGTCCGCCGGAATCCGGTTCCCGCCGTCCAGCAGGTTATAAAGGTTTTCCCCGTATTTTTCCAGATAATCATAATTATCAATGTCCACCATGCCAAGTGTTGATACAACCTGGTTATTCTGGATAATATATCCAAGCTGGTTGACTTTAAATTCTGCGTTCGGATCAATGCGGATGAAATTTTCTTCCCGCGGATCCCCGTTTGTTGCTCCTGTCTGGTTCAATACATAATCGCCATCCTTGGTCACCAGATATCCTTCCGTATTCACTGTAAAGGAACCATCCCTTGTATACTTTACAGACGTTTCGCCCTGCTTATTGGTAAATGCAATTGCAAAGAAGCCGTTTCCATCCAGCGCAAAATCCGCCGGTACATCCGTCACACGGAAACTGCCTGAATCATAATCGGTATACACCTGCCCCAGGTGTACGCCGTATGTAATCTCCCCCAGCTGCTTCGGCTGGTAATTATAAGAAGAATCCTTTAGACGCAATGCCATTTCATCCGCAAATGTACGGCAGGTTGTCCCCTCCTTCTTATAACCAGTTGTGTTGGCGTTTGCAAGGTTATTTGTCAGAATATCCAGCCTCTTCATCTCATTTACCATTCCCATATGGGCGGTATATAAGCCTTTAACCATTTCATCCCTCTTTCTTTTTGTCTGTTTTGTATTAAAATATACGATATCTTTATATATCGGCAATTGCGTGCAATAGTTTATACCAAAAGTGCGCAAAAGTCACGCGCACTTTCAAATAAAATCAGTCGTCATCCCTCTTGCCTGCAAGAAATTCCACATATTTGCCAGTTCCGATTGCCACGCAGGTCATCGGATGCTCGGCAGTCATGGTGTTAATTCCTGTTTTCTCCTCAATCAGTTCTTCAAGTCCGCGAAGCAGCGCACCGCCCCCGGTCAGCACAATTCCCCGGTCTGCCACATCCGCAGCCAGTTCCGGCGGGGTTTTTTCCAATACGGAATGCACCGCTTCCACAATCTGGAGGGTGGCTTCACGCAGCGCCTCCTCCGTTTCCTCGGAACTTACCGTAATGGTGCGCGGCAGTCCGGTAACGAGGTTTCTCCCCCTGACATCCATCGTTTCATTATCCGGTAACGAGTAGCATGTACCGATTTTAATCTTGATATCCTCTGCGGTACGCTCCCCAATTAAAAGATTGTGTTTTTTACGCATATAACGCACCAGGGCCTCATCAAAATCATCCCCGGCAATCTTAACGGATGTGCTGACAACCGAACCCCCGAGGGAAATGACTGCAATGTCAGATGTTCCACCCCCGATATCCACAATCATGTTGCCGCACGGCCTTGCAATATCAATTCCTGCACCAATGGCTGCCGCAATCGGTTCCTCTATAATTTCCACCTCACGCGCGCCAGCCTGGTAAGTCGCATCCTCAACAGCCTTCTTCTCTACCTCTGTCACACCGCTTGGCACGCAGACGCTGATGCGCGGTTTACGGAAACTCTTTTTCCCAAGCGCTTTCTGGATAAAATACTTAATCATCTTCTCTGTAACGGTGTAATCCGAAATTACCCCCTGGCGCAGCGGGCGGACTGCCACAATATTGCCGGGCGTCCTTCCGAGCATAAGGCGCGCCTCTTCCCCGATTGCCTTGATTTTGTTGGTATCACGGTCAAAAGCAACCACTGACGGCTCCTTTAATACCACACCTTTTCCCTTAATATATACTAAAATACTGGCTGTTCCCAAATCGATTCCAATATCTGATCCAATCATTCTGACTTTCCCCTTCCTACGTTTCTGACTTCTGTGTTATTATGGTAAGCTTCTGCCCTGTCAAAGGGCAAAGCATAGTTATTCATATTTTATACATACAGTTCCATTATATACAATTAATTCCATTTGTCAAACCTTTTTTTTATTTTCTTTGCCAAAACTTATGAAAACAGGAAAGATTCAAACCCCCGCCAGCGGAGATTTTCCGGTGGAAGGGCTACAGATTGGATGCACCGATAATCCCTGCAAGATTGCCAAGCGTGGCACAGCGGATTTGGGGAATAAAAGATTTGTCCCCGCCAAAACACAGATTTCCCAGACGTTCATTCAGCGGATCTGTAAGTTCTCTGCCCTGGTTGCAGATGCCGCCGGAGAGAAGAACCAGGTCCGGACGGAACAAATTGACAAAATTTGCAATTACTTCCGCCAGGCAGTCAAAATAACGGGTTACAACTGCAGATGCTGCCTCATCCCCCTGCTGCATGGCGTCAAACGGGATTTTCCCGTTCATGCAATCCAGATTTCCTTTGCAGAGTGCATGCATGGCGGAATCCGGATTCCGCCTGGCTGCTGCCTTTGCATCACGAATCAGCGCTGTTGCAGAGACATATGCCTCTACGCAGCCTTTCCTGCCGCATGTACACGGTTCCCCTCCCATAACAAGGGATGTATGCCCCAGTTCTGCACCTCCTGCGTGTGCGCCCTCAAAAATTTTACCATCAATAATCACTCCGCCGCCCACACCGGTTCCCAGTGTCAGAAGCACAACATTGTCAACGCCCCTTGCCGCCCCTGCCTTTGCTTCACCAAGCGCGGCACAGTTTGCGTCATTAGAAACCCTTATGGGACAGTCTGCCTGCAGGTAATCTTTCAACAGACGGGCAAGCGGAACATTTTCCCACAGGAGATTATTTGAATAAGGAATCTCTCCGTTTTTTGCATCAATCGTTCCTGCACAGCCGACACCGATTTTTTCCACAGCTTCCACGCCCATTAATTCTTTTTTCAGAATGGAGCGCACCAGTTCCGCCATATCCGCAATCACAGCCTCCGCCGGTCGTCCGGCTTTTGTCGGCACAAACTCCTGCCGGATAATCTGCTGTCCTTCATTTACAATTCCTGCTTTAATATTGGTTCCGCCCAAATCAATTCCTATACGATACATTTTTATCCTTTCCTACTAAATAACAGTTTCTAATGTTATCACTTTTTCCACTTTTTTAACAATGATTCATAAATTAAAGGTATCATAACAGTTCAACAATATCAAAAACTTTTATTTATATCAATGCTGCAGGTACGGCTTTAAAAACTGTCCGGTGTAAGATGCAGGAACTTCGCAGACCTCTTCCGGCGTTCCTTTTGCAATGACGGTTCCGCCGCCATCGCCGCCCTCCGGTCCCATGTCAATAATATAATCCGCAGTCTTAATTACGTCCAGGTTATGCTCAATAACCACAACCGTATTGCCGCTGTCAGAAAGCTTGCGCAGTATTTCCACCAGCTTGTGTACATCCGCAAAATGAAGTCCGGTAGTCGGCTCGTCCAGTACATAAATCGTTTTGCCGGTTCCGCGCCTGCTTAATTCTGTTGCAAGCTTAATCCGCTGCGCCTCCCCTCCGGAAAGTTCCGTGGACGGCTGTCCGAGCTTGATATAGGAAAGCCCCACATCATACAACGTCTGAATCTTCCGATGGACGGACGGCACATTTTTGAAAAATTCAAGAGCCTCCTCCACCGTCATATCCAGCACTTCATAGATATTTTTTCCTTTGTATTTTACTTCAAGCGTTTCCCGGTTATATCGTCTGCCGCCGCAGACCTCGCACGGCACATAAACATCCGGCATAAAATGCATTTCTATTTTTAAAATACCATCGCCGCTGCAGGCTTCGCAGCGTCCGCCCTTTACATTAAAACTGAACCTGCCTTTTTTATAGCCCCTTGCCTTGGCATCCGGGGTTGCCGCAAACAAATCCCGGATTGTGTCAAACACGCCGGTATAGGTCGCCGGATTGGAACGCGGGGTACGCCCAATCGGGGACTGGTCTATGTCTATAATTTTGTCAAGCTGCTCAAGCCCCAGAATTTCATCATGTTCTCCGGCAATGCAGCGCGCCCTGTTTAAGGTACGTGCCAGATGTTTGTACAATATTTCATTGGTAAGCGAGCTTTTTCCAGAACCGGATACCCCTGTAACTGCGGTCATGACGCCGAGAGGAATATCCACATCAATATTTTTTAAGTTATTTTCCCTTGCACCCTTAATCGTAATAAAACCGGTCGGCTTCCGTCTTTCGGCAGGAACCGGAATTTTTTTTCTGCCGCTTAAATAATCCCCTGTAATGGATTTTCTGCACTTCATGATTTCTGCTGCCGTTCCGGCTGCAACCACTTCGCCGCCGTGAACCCCTGCTGTCGGTCCGATATCCACAATATAATCCGCAGCACGCATGGTATCCTCATCATGCTCCACGACAATTAACGTATTCCCCAGATCCCTGAGATTCATCAGCGCGCCTAAAAGCTTATCATTGTCCCGCTGGTGCAGCCCGATACTCGGTTCGTCCAGAATATATGCCACCCCGACCAGACCAGAGCCAATCTGCGTGGCGAGCCGGATACGCTGTGCTTCCCCGCCCGAAAGGGTTGCCGTTGCGCGCGTCAGCGTCAGGTAATCCAGACCGACTTCCTGCAAAAATCCCACACGGGAACGGATTTCCTTTAAAATCTGGTCCCCGATAAAATGCTGCTGCTCTGATAATTCCATTCCGCCCAGAAATCCTACCAGTTCCTTTACAGACAATGCGGTCATTTCGTAGATATTTTTATCGCAGACAGTAACGGCAAGGGAACTTTCTTTCAAGCGCTGGCCATGGCAGGCGGTACATGGTGTAATCCGCATAAACTGCTCGTATTCCTGCTTCTGGGTTTCCGAACCGGTTTCACGGTAACGCCGCTCGACATTGTGGATTAATCCTTCCCAGTTTAAATCATAAACGCCCTCTCCGCGCTGTCCTTTATAATGTACCTTCAGGATTCTGCCATCCCCTCCGTGAATCAGCATATGGCGGATGTCCTTTGGCAGATCCTTATACGGAGTATCCAGCGAAAACCCATACCCTTCAGAAAGCGCCCGCAGGGTGGCGTAAGTATAGCTGGATGGATCGGTGCAGGACTGCCATCCCATAACCTGTATTGCCCCTTCGGAAATTGCAAGTGATTTATCGGGAATCATCAGGTTCTCATCAAATTCCATTTTATAACCAAGTCCGTAACATACCGGACATGCGCCGAACGGATTATTAAAGGAAAAGCTTCTCGGCTCGACCTCATCCACGCTGATACCGCAGTCCGGGCATGCAAAATTCTGGGAAAAATTCAAAACTTCTCCGTCTACAATATCCACCACTGCATTTCCATCTGTAAGTGCAAATACATTCTCAAGGGATTCTGTCAGACGCTTTTCGATTCCCTCTTTTATTACCAGGCGGTCTACCAGAATATCTATGTTGTGTTTGATATTTTTGTCCATCGGGATTTCCTCGGACAGCTCGTACATATTTCCGTCTACGATTACACGGACATAGCCGCTTCTTTTTGCTTTTTCAAACAGCTTCTGGTGCTCCCCCTTGCGTCCCCTTACCACTGGCGCAAGAAGCTGGATTTTTGTGCGCTCCGGAAGCTGCATAACCGTATCCACCATCTGGTCTATGGTCTGCTTTTCGATGGCACGTCCGCATTTCGGACAGTGCGGGATTCCAATTCTTGCATAAAGAAGACGGAAATAATCATAAATTTCCGTCACGGTTCCGACTGTGGAACGCGGATTACGGTTTGTAGATTTCTGGTCAATGGAAATCGCAGGCGGAAGCCCTTCTATGGATTCCACATTCGGCTTTTCCATCTGCCCCAGAAACTGTCTTGCATATGAGGACAGGGATTCCATATAACGCCTCTGTCCTTCTGCATATATCGTATCAAACGCAAGGGAGGATTTCCCCGAACCGGACAAGCCTGTTAGTACGACAAATTCATCCCTTGGAATATCAATATTTATGGATTTTAAATTGTGTTCGTTTGCACCACGTATTTTAATATATTTTCTTTCTTTTTTCGGCATGGTCTGTACTCCTTTTTCTGTAAATAAATCACAGATCCCTTAACATGTTTTTCAGAGAAATCATCCTGTCCCTGTATTCGGCTGCAGCTTCGAAGTTTAACTCGGTTGCAGCTTTCTGCATTTTTTTCTGGATATCGGCAATCAGTTTTTCCAGTTCCTTTTTGTTCATGGATTCCGGTTCTTTCTTAAATTCCATTTCTTCCGCAGCCACTTTTTTGGAAATCGCAATCAGCTCACGCACTGATTTCTGAATCGTGGTCGGGGTAATATTATGTGCTTTATTATACTCCTGTTGCAGCCTGCGGCGGCGTTCGGTTTCCTCAATTGCCACGCGCATGGAATCCGTCACTTTGTCAGCATACATAATCACATGCCCTTCGCTGTTACGCGCGGCGCGTCCGATTGTCTGAATCAGCGAGGTCTCGGAACGTAAGAATCCTTCCTTGTCCGCATCCAGGATTGCCACCAGCGTAATTTCCGGTATATCCAGTCCCTCCCTGAGAAGGTTGATTCCCACCAGCACATCAAACACATCCAGGCGCAGGTCCCGGATAATTTCCGCCCGCTCCAGCGTGTCAATATCTGAATGAAGATATTTTACCCTTATTCCCACTTCATTCATGTACTGTGTCAAATCTTCCGCCATTCTTTTTGTAAGGGTGGTAATCAGCACTTTATGGTGCCCTGCCGTTTCTTTATTGACCTCGGAAATCAGATCGTCAATCTGTCCCTCTACAGGACGGACGGAAATCTCAGGATCCAGAAGCCCGGTCGGACGAATAATCTGCTCTACACGGAGAAGCTCATGCTCGTCCTCATAGACATTCGGCGTCGCGGAAACGAATAACATCTGGTTAATTTTATTTTCAAATTCCTCAAAATTAAGCGGTCTGTTATCCAGTGCAGACGGCAGACGGAAACCATAATCCACCAGCGTCAGCTTGCGTGAACGGTCTCCCGCATACATACCGCGCACCTGCGGAACCGTAATATGGGACTCGTCCACAATAATTAAAAAATCATCCGGAAAGAAATCCATCAGTGTCATCGGCGGCGCGCCCTCCGGCATAAAATTAAGATGTCTGGAATAATTTTCAATTCCGGAACAAAAGCCGGTTTCCCGCATCATTTCCACATCAAAATTCGTCCGCTCTGCAATCCGCTGTGCTTCAATCAGCTTATCCTCTCCCTTAAAATATTTTACCCTCTCTTCCAGTTCTTTTTCTATGTTATCACATGCCGCACGGATTTTTTCCTGCGAAACCACATAATGGGATGCCGGGAAAATAAGGGTATGTTCAAGCATACATTTTATTTCTCCCGTCATAACATCCACTTCGGTAATGCGGTCAACCTCATCCCCGAAAAGCTCCACCCGTATGGCGGTGTCCGTATTATTTGCAGGAAAAATTTCCACAACATCCCCATGGACAAGGAATGTACCGCGCTTAAAATCCATTTCATTTCGGCTGGACTGCATATA
>CAYNOE010000066.1:0-13166 GCA_964398745.1 uncultured Lachnobacterium sp. | reverse complement strand
ATGCAGGCATGACGATTCTGCTTATCTTATTCCAGGGGGTTCTGAATAGTTACATCTATTACATTAAATTTTTATTAATATGTTGATAAATACGGAAATTTCAGATACAATAGAGGGGTGCTGTGCACCTCTTTTTACATAACTGGAAAAAGGATAGTTTTTTCAACAGGTGCAAAAGAAAGATTTTACAAAAACCAGGAGGTAATTATGTACCCAATTGTTCGCAGAGAAATACTGGCAGATAACATCATACTGATGGATGTTAAGGCTCCGCGCGTGGCGAAGGAGTGTCTGCCGGGGCAGTTTATTATTGCAAAGACTGATGAGGTGGGAGAGAGGATTCCTCTTACCATTTGTGATTATGACAGGGAAAAGGAGACGGTTACCATTGTTGTACAGACCATTGGTGCGGGAACCGAACGCATGATGGCATTACAGGAGGGCGATGCGCTGGAGGATTTTGTCGGACCCCTCGGCTGCCCGTCAGAATTATGCCTTGAGAAAAACCTTGAGGAGACAAAGAAGAAAAAAATCGTATTTATTGCAGGAGGTCTCGGGACGGCGCCGGTTTACCCGCAGGTGAAGTGGCTGCATGAACATGGTGTGGATACAGACGTTATTATGGGATTCCGCACAAAGGACATCCTGTTTTACGAGGAAGAAATGAAGGCAGTTGCAGGAAATGTCTATGTTTGTACGGACGACGGTTCCTATGCATTCCATGGAAACGGCAGCCAGCAGTTAGAGGCACTTGTAAACGATGGGAAGCACTATGATGTTGCAGTGGCAATCGGACCGATGATTATGATGAAATTCACCTGCCTTTTAACAAAGAAGCTGGAAATTCCGACTGTGGTATCCATGAATCCGATTATGGTGGATGGAACCGGTATGTGCGGTGCCTGCCGCCTTATGGTAGGGGATGAAGTGAAGTTTGCATGTGTGGACGGACCGGAATTTGACGGACACCTGGTGGATTTCGACCAGGCAATGAAACGCCAGCAGCAGTATAAGACACAGGAAGGACGCGCAAAGCTTGCGTATGAGGAAGGCAGTACACATCATGGCGGATGCGGCCATTGCGGAGGAAAGTGAAAAACAGGTAACCTGTGAAGGTACTGAGCAGTTACAAAAATAATTAAAATGAAAGAAAGGATAAATGCTGCAAGCGACACAAATGGCATCACGCCTTGCGGCATGATACAGAAAAAAATGGAAGGATTAGAAAGAGTACCGGTCAGAGAGCAGGAGCCTAAGGTTCGTGCGACCAACTTTGAAGAGGTTTGTTATGGATATAATGAAGAGGAGGCTGTGAAAGAGGCTTCCCGCTGTTTAAACTGTAAAAATGCCCAGTGTATGAAAGGATGTCCGGTTTCTATTGACATTCCGGCGTTCATTGAGCAGGTAAAAAACCGGAATTTTGAAGCGGCTTACCAGATTATTTCAGAATCATCGGCCCTGCCTGCAGTCTGCGGCCGTGTCTGTCCGCAGGAAAGCCAGTGCGAGGGTAAATGTATCCGTGGAATCAAAGGGGATCCGGTTTCCATTGGAAAACTGGAGCGCTTTGTTGCTGACTGGGCAAGGGAGCATGGAATAAAGCCAAAGAAAGCAGAAAAGATGAACGGGCATAAAGTAGCAGTTATTGGTTCCGGTCCTGCAGGACTGACCTGCGCCGGGGATCTGGCAAAGCTTGGTTATGATGTGACAATTTTTGAAGCGCTTCACCGTGCCGGAGGCGTGTTAAGCTACGGAATTCCGGAGTTTCGTCTTCCGAAGGATGAGGTTGTTGCCAAAGAAGTGGAAAATGTAAAATCCCTTGGCGTAAAGATTGAAACGAATGTTGTGATTGGGAAATCCGTAAAAATTGACGAGCTGATGGAAGAAGAAGGTTTTGAGGCTGTATTTATCGGTTCCGGAGCCGGACTTCCAAGGTTCATGGGAATTCCGGGTGAGCAGGCAAACGGCGTTTTCTCTGCGAATGAGTACCTCACCAGAAACAACCTGATGAAAGCATTTGACGATTCCTATGAAACTCCGATTTCCATTGGAAAGAAAGTAGTTGTAGTAGGTGGCGGAAACGTGGCAATGGACGCGGCGCGTACTGCACTCCGTCTTGGTGCTGAAACGCATATCGTATACCGCCGCGGGGAGGAAGAACTTCCGGCGCGTAAGGAGGAAGTACACCATGCAAAGGAAGAGGGCATTATTTTTGACCTTCTTCAGAATCCTACAGAAATTCTGGTTGATGACGACGGCTGGGTAAAGGGAATCCGTATTATTAAAATGGAACTTGGTGAGCCGGATGAAAGCGGACGCCGCAGTCCGGTGGAAATTCCGGGCTCCGAGTATGAAATCGAGTGTGATACCGTGATTATGTCACTTGGTACATCACCAAACCCTCTGATTTCTTCCACGACAGAAGGGCTGGAGACAAACCGCCGCAAATGTATTGTGGCAACGGAGGAAACCGGGGCAACCAGCAAGGAGGCAGTTTATGCGGGCGGTGATGCCGTAACAGGGGCTGCAACCGTTATACTTGCAATGGGTGCAGGAAAAGCTGCAGCAAAAGGAATTCATGAATATCTTTCCGGCAAATAAAAACAGGAAATTGTAATGACCAGTTTTTCTGATTTTACAGAAAAACTGGTTATAATAAACTTGGGCAAAGGAAAGAATAAGCAGATGAAGAATGACTGTGAACAAGGGACAAATGCAAATAAAATGGAATATGAGCAGGGATATACATCCGTTGCAAGGGTTCAGGCGGATTCCAAAGAGGGGCTGAATGAAGAACAGGTAAGAGAACGCTTTGCGGCACATGCGGATAATTACAAAGTAGAATCCTCCACAAGATCCGTGGGAGATATTATCAAATCCAACGTTTTGACGTATTTTAATCTGGTTTTTACGGTAATTGCGGTGCTTCTGGCAATTGTCGGCGCATGGCGCGATATGATGTTTCTCCCGGTTATCATTGCAAATACCTGTATCGGAATTTTTCAGGAGATACATTCCAAACGGGTTCTGGACAAGCTTGCCCTGCTGAACGCACCAAAATGCATGGCGGTTCGTGACGGAAAAGAGGTCACATTGCCGGCAGACAAACTGGTACTGGACGATATCGTTGTTTTTTCAGCCGGAAGCCAGATTCCTGCCGATGCCACTGTGGTGGACGGAGAAATACAGGTCAATGAATCCTTAATTACAGGCGAATCGGATGAAATTGGAAAAAGGGCGGGGGATTCCCTGCTTTCAGGCAGTTTTGTCGTTTCCGGCACTGCACATGCCAGACTGGAAAAAGTCGGAAAGGATTCTTATATTTCCAGACTGACACTGCAGGCGACCAAAAGCAAACAGGGGGAACAGTCAGAAATGATTCGTTCCTTAAATTACCTGATTATTGTAATGGGAATCATCATTATTCCGATTGGGATAGCTCTTTTTGTCCAGTCATTTATATATAACGAGGGAACATTCCGTAATTCCATTACCGGTATGGTGGCTGCGGTTATCGGAATGATTCCGGAAGGCTTATATCTGCTTGCGAGTGTAGCAATGGCGGTTTCCGTTATGCGTCTTGCCCAAAAAAAGGTACTTGTGCATGACATGAAGTGCATTGAGACACTGGCAAGGGTGAATGTCCTTTGCGTGGACAAAACCGGAACAATAACGGAGCCAGGCATGCATGTCTATGCTGTGGAAACCACGGACCGGGAAAATAAGACAGAAGTCCATGGACTGCTTTCGGATTTTGCTGCCGCCCAGTCAGCAGATAATGCGACCATGGAAGCTTTAAAGGAATACTGTGCAGATGATGCAAAGACAAAAGCAGACAGGGTTTATTCCTTTTCTTCTGAAACAAAATATTCCGGTGCTGTTTTTTCGGGCAGGTCATATGTGATTGGCGCGCCGGAATTCGTACTGAGAAACCAGTTTGAAGAATATCAGGACCAGATTGCACAGTACAGCAGCAAGGGGTACCGTGTGCTGGTATTTGGGGAATATGAAGGGCAGCTTGGAAAGGGGGCACTGACGGAAACTGTTTATCCGCTTGCGTTCGTCATGCTGGCAAATCCAATCCGGCAGGGTGCAAAGGAAACATTTTCTTATTTTGCTGAAAATGATGTGGAGATTAAGGTGATTTCCGGGGATAACCCGTTGACCGTATCCGTGATTGCAAAAGAGGCGGGGATTGCAAACGCAGACCGCTATGTGGATGCAGCGACACTGAAGGAAGATAAGGATTACGATGAGGCGGTGGATAAATATACAGTATTCGGGCGCGTGACACCAAACCAGAAACGTATTCTGGTGCAGACCTTAAAGGCACATAAGAAAACTGTTGCAATGACCGGGGACGGCGTAAATGACGTGCTTGCCTTAAAGGACGCGGACTGCAGCGTGGCAATGGCGTCCGGAAGCGACGCGGCATCCAATGTGTCGCAGCTTGTCCTTCTGGAATCCGATTTTTCCAGAATGCCGTCAGTCGTTGCTGAAGGGCGGCGTGTGGTCAACAATATCCAGAGAACTGCGTCTTTGTACATTGTAAAAAATATTTTTTCCATGCTGCTTGCAATTTTTTCCGTGCTCTTGATGCTGGATTATCCGTTAAGGCCGGTGCAGATTACATTGGTCAGCATGTTTACGATTGGAATTCCGTCCTTTGTTCTGGCACTCGAGCCAAACAGGGATATTATCAGGGGACATTTTCTGACCAATGTGCTGGTAAAGGCGCTTCCGGCGGGACTTACGGATTTTCTTGTCGTAAGCAGCCTGGTCTTGTTCTGCCGTGAATTCGGCGTGGATCCGGAATGTTTGTCCACATCATGTACCGTTCTTCTGGCAATTGTCGGATTTATGATTCTCTATAGGATTGCGCAGCCGATGAAAGGCTGGCATATTGCGCTTATGGTGGGAGTGGTGTGCGGCTGGCTGTTCTGCATGCTGTTTGTCAGTTCATTGTTTTCCATTACCGGAATTTCAAGGCAGTGCGCCATGCTTACGGTATTGTTTGCCATTATTACAGAACCGGTGCTTCGTTATCTGTCGCTTATCGTGGAGTGGTTCTACGGGAAGTTCTGCAGCATCCACAAACATATAAAAGAAAGCAGGGGACAGGAAGAGGCGCGGTAACAGTTCAGCCCAGGACTTTGCATCCCGCTGCAAAGTCCGTAAAAACGCGTAAATTCTGCCAAGAGTGAATCCGGCTCTTTGCCGTAGGCAAACTTTAAATAGCCGGATTCAGTAACTATTCGGCTGAAGGCTGAATAGTTACGAGGCGCAGGCGTGAAGGCAAATTTTACAATTGCATGTAGCCGTGTAATCGTTTATAATTTATATATGTCTGCATCAGAGAGTGCAGGTTGAAACAGGGTAAAGCAGGTGTAGCTGTGCGGAAACGAATTAGGCAGATTGCCAGAGGAAAGTTTGAAAACGATGCACCCGTCCTTTTGTTTCCCGAAGAGGAACTGTCCATTACTGTTACGGAAGGACAGGAATATACAGGAGATTTTGAAATAAAAAGTACAAACCATGTTCCCATGCGCGGGGTGGTGTATTCCACCAGTCCCCGCATGGAATGTCTTCTGTCACAGTTTGAGGGGGAAGAGGTGCGGATTCGTTACCAGTTTCATAGCAGGGGTCTTGAAGAAGGCGCGACTGAAAAGGGTGATTTTGTGATTGTCTGTAATCAGAAGGTATTCAGCCTTTCTTTTTGTGTATCTGTTTCCAGGCTGTATGCGGACAGCTCCAGGGGGGTAATCCGCAGCCTTTATGATTTTACCTGTCTTGCAAAAGAAAACTGGAATGAAGCCTACCGGCTGTTTTATCATCACAGTTTTTCCAATATCATTAAGCCCAAAGAGGTAAAAGAGGCGATGATTTATAAGGGAATACTGGATGCGAAGCCTTCCCCGCAGAATATGGAGGAGTTTTTGATTGGTATCCGCAAAAAAAAGCGGATTTCGTTTTGTCTGAACCAGAGGATACAGGAACTTCCAGCCGTGACAGAGACCACACAGCAGTCGCTGGAAATCAAAAAAGACGGATGGGGATATCTGGCGCTTACGATTTCTGTGGATGCGGATTTTATTCGTCTGTCTGAAAACAGGATTACGACTGACGATTTTCTCGGTAGTACATACAACTGTAAATATCTGGTGGATTATGATCGGATGCATGCAGGAAATAACTTTGGACGTATTCTGGTAAGTTCTGTTTATGAAACTAAAGTACTTGAGGTGACGGCGCATAAGAACCGGCCGTCGGATTCTGCAAAAGCTGCAGAGCGGATGCAGATCAAAGAGAGCCGTGCGGGACTGGTGGAACTTTATCAGGCATACCGGCTTAAAAAAATTGTAACGGGCGTCTGGGCAAATGAAACTGTGGAAATTTTAAACCATCTGCATGCCATGGATGAAGAAGAGCCGCTTTATGTGCTCATGAAGGCGCAGGCGTTCATTATCAACAGGCAGAGACAGGAAGCCGAGTGGATTCTGGACGAGTTCAAAAGAAGCTGGGAAGACCATAATGCGCCGGTCTGGGGTTATTATTTGTATATTATGACGCTAATGGAGCGTGAACCGTCCTATGTGGACAGGATGACGCATGAGATTGAGATGATTTTCCGCGAAAATCCGGATTCTGTTTTTTTATTCTGGATTTTGTCTTTTCTGAAAGAAGAGTATTACAACAACAGTGCTTATAAGTTAAAATCCATTGAAAACTGGGTGATGCATGGATGTACTTCCCCATACCTTTATGTGGAAGCATATTATCTGATGCTGCAGGATCCATACCTTTTAAAAAAACTGGGTAAGTTTGAGCGGCGTATCCTGCGCTGGGCGGACCACTGTCATGCGCTGACAAAAGAGATTGCGGTACGGATTTTTGATATTGCAAAATTAAATACCGGGTTTGATGCAATTGAATTTGGCCTTCTGGAATCTGCATATGAGGTAAACCCGACACCGGAAAAGGTAGGAATGGTGTGCAGTTACCTAATCCGTGCCCAGAAGTTTGATATCAGGTTTCACCGCTGGTTTGAGATGGGGATTGAGCTGGAACTCAGGATTACAGGTCTGTATGAAGCGTACCTGCTTTCCCTGGATGAGCGTGCCGTGGGACCGGTTCCTAAGATTATTCAGATGTATTTTCAGTATGACAGCAGCCTGCCGTACCGCAAAATGGCGATTCTTTATAATAACATGATTGCACTGAAAGATACCGAGCCGGAACTTTACGATAAGTACCGCCGTATAATCGGGCGTTTTGCGATGGAGCAGGCCGAACTGGAGCATATGGACGACAATCTTGCCATTATTTATGAGGATATGCTTGATCTGGGCTTTGTGAATGAGGAGCTGGCACACCATCTGGCAAGGATTTTGTTTTCCCATAAGCTGGTGCTTTTTGAAAAACAGCTGGTGCGCGCCATTATTTACCAGAAGCAGTTTATAGAACCGCAGATTGTTCCCATTGTGGACCGGTGTGCATATTTTCAGCTTTATTCGGATGAATATGTAATTCTTTTTGAGGATGAAAAGGGAAGGCGTTATGTCAGCAGTATATCCTGCCGTCTGGAGAAACTGATGGATCCGTCAAAGTACATCGAAAAATGTTTGTCGCTTGCGCCGGACGAGCTGCCGTTTGTGATTTCCTGTTTTGAGAAAAAAAAGAACTATCTTACATATACAACAGAGGATGAAAGGTTTTTCAGGCGACTTTTGTTTGCGAAGGAGCTTGCGCTTTCCTACCAGGCGGACACTGCGCTGGAAATCCTCCGTTATTACCAGAACGGTGAATTTCATCCCATGGTAAAGGAATATCTGATGCAGGCGGATTTTGATATCCTGCCGCCTGCCGCCAGACAGTATATGCTGGAAATGCTGGTGGATTACCATATGTATGACAAGGCTTATGACATTATTCAGGTATATGGAATTGACCAGATAGGATCTGCGGCAAAGGTGGCGCTTGCAAGTTCTATGATAGACCGTTTCGCAGAGGAAGAGGAGCAGGACGAATTTCTTCTGCTTTTATGTGCGGATGCATTTTTCCAGAAAAAATATAATGACAAAATTTTAAAATATCTGTGCGATTTTTACGAAGGTCCGTCAGAGTATATGTTAAGGCTCTGGCATGCGGCAAAAGAATTTGAAATCAGCACATTTGAACTGGAGGAGCGGATACTGGTACAGATGATGTATGCAGATATGGATCTGGGCAATGTTTCGGAACTGTTTATGCATTATTATGAAATAGGAGGCAGGGAAACGGTTGTTCTTGCATATATCAGCGCATGTGCCCATGCATATTTTGTGAAAGAAAAACCGGTCAGTCCGGATATTTTTACCATCATAAAATACCGTCATTACCATCATATGGAATTAAATGACGCCTGTAAGCTTGCACTGTTAAAATATTTTTCCGTAAACGGAAAAGAGGATGAAAAAAACTATGAACTGGAAGATTTGCTTCTGGCGGAATATACCCGCCGCAATATGAATTTTGCTTTTTTTAAAAAGCTCGATAAAAATCTGGTACAGAAATATCATCTTGACGATAAAGTGTTTCTGGAATACCGGACAGACCCGAGAAAACATGTAGTGC
Organism: uncultured Lachnobacterium sp.; assembly: GCA_964398745.1. Taxonomy (GTDB): domain Bacteria; phylum Bacillota; class Clostridia; order Lachnospirales; family Lachnospiraceae; genus Roseburia. Next base: position 4,556 of record CAYNOE010000066.1, on the reverse strand, counting down.
TTCATTACAGCCGGGATGAGGACGGGGAAAATTTCCAGAAAGAGGATATGACGGATGTGTATGACGGAATCTTTGTGGAGCAGTTTGTTCTTTTTTTCGGGGAAGTCGTGCAGTATTATATTACGGAGGAATACGGCAACCAGGTTGAGGTTAAGGAAAGCAGCCGGATTACCAGCAGCGAAGTTTATTCTAAAAATGATGAGAGCCGTTATAACCTGATTAACCAGATGTTGATATCAAAAACTCTTTCAGATGAAAAAACGCTGGAGCATTATATGAAATGTTATGCCGGTCTGGATGAGGTGACAAAAAAGGTATTTAAGCTGTTGTAAACAAGAAAAATGGAGACCAGTTATGGACAATTTTTTCTGCTATACAGGGATTGATTTAAATGATTCCTGGGCCATGGTAAGTTATTACCAGTCAAATATGAGCGAACCGGCAACCGTCAGTATGATTGCGGGAAGTGAGATTTACCACATTCCGGCGATTCTTGCAAGGCGGACAAGCACTGGTCTGTGGTATTATGGGGAAGAAGCTAAAAAGCTGGCGCAGACGAGTGAGGTCATCTGTGTGGACGCACTGTTAAGACGTGCAGTTGCAGGGGAAGTGATTGGCGTCGGGGGGGAAAGCTATGAGGCAGTGGATCTGTTTTCCATGTTTCTAAAAAAATTAACGGAGCTTCCCGGAAAACTTGGAAACGTAAAAAAGATGGACCGGCTGGTCATTACGGTTGAGCGGCTTACAAAGGAAAACATGGAAGTGTTCTGGAAAGTCGCTGAAAAACTTTCCTTATCCGCGGATAGTTTTATGGTTGTGGACCACAAAGAAAGCTTTTATTATTTTGCTCTTTCGCAGCAGGAGTCGCTCTGGCGGCATGAAGTATTTTTGTTTTTTTATGAAAAGGACCTGATTTATTGCTATGACCTGAAACGGGACACGGGAACAAGGCCGCAGGTAGTTTCCATCCGGGAGTCAGGACGCCAGATTCTGGAGGAACCGAAAGACCAGGGTTTCATGCAGATTCTGTCAAAGGAATTTGAAAACCGCCTGATTTCCGCCGTTTATCTGGTCGGTACTGGATTCGGTGGGGACTGGATGCATGATTCCATTAATCTCATCTGCAAAGGACGCAGGGCGTTTATGGGACAGAATCTTTTTTCCAAAGGTGCCTGCTATGCGGCGGCAGCCCGTGACAGGGGGGAAAGCTGGCCATATATTTACATGGGTGAAAACGAAATGAAGTTTAACCTGAGTATTAAGGTAAATGATGCAGGTAATACGGTATTTTATAATCTGATTAGTGCCGGTAAAAACTGGTTTGAAACGAAAGGCTGCTGTGAAGTGATATTGGCAGAAGGTTCTGAAATCCGCTTTTTTAAACAGCTTCCGAACAGCAGACAGGCTGAAGAAGAGACATTTTCGCTCACAGACCTTCCCAAAAGGCCAAAGAGGACAACGCGGATGCGTATTAATGCAACCCCTCTTTCGGATGATAAGATTGAGATTGAAATTAAGGATCTTGGATTTGGTGATTTTTTTCGTGCAACCAACAGGGTGTGGAAACACACAGTGGTGATATAGGATAAAATGTTATGGGTGAATTATTAATTTGTCATGAGCCGGTGGCAGAAGTGCCTTATTATCTGGAAGAGGCAGGCGTCAATATTTTTTCCATGGAAGAGCTGTGTTATTATTTCAAAGAAAATACATATCTTTTGGATGCTTCTTTTATGAATGAGGAACTGTGTACCTGGATTGAAAAGCAGATGGGACTTTTAGCGCTTGCAAAGAAACTTCGGGAGCTGGTACAGTCCCGCTGCAGGCTTTCCGTGTTTATATCCGCAATTCTGGAAAATACGTTTTACTGTACCCAAAAAGAGATACAGGAAATTATGTGGGTTATCCGCCAGATGGAAGAAAAATCGGATTTTGAATGCAGCAAGATCCGCGCGGACAAACTGATGGAAAAAGAAAAATACCTGGGGGCAATTTATGAATATAAACGCCTTCTGGATTCAGGGGATATGAAGGAAGCGGATGATGTGCTTTGCGGAAACATCTGGCACAATCTGGGAACCGCTTATGCCAGGCTGTTTCTGTTTGCAGAAGCGGGCCGCTGTTATGAAAAGGCTTACAGCTTAAACCAGGCCGGGGAATCCTTAAAGGAATGTCTGCTTTGTTTTTTGTGCATGCATGACGGGGATGGATTTCAAGAAAAAGCAGCAGCATACCATCTGGATGAGATGGGGATGCAGGAAATTAAAAATGAACTTTCCATTGCGGGTAACAGTGAGGGGCTTAAGGAATTTAAGGAGCATTTGCTGCAGTCAGAAGATGAAATTATTTTCCGCTGGAAGGAAGAATATCGCAGGAGTTGCAGAGTATGATTTTTTCAAATTTTTTTAAAAAGTTCAGACAGGACAGGGAGTACGAACCGGAGTATGACCAGAGTGAATATGCCACTCTTCAGACAGAAAATATTGTGACGGAATTAAAACAGTCGGAGGAGGTACAGACCAAAAACTATGTGGTCGATCTGTGCGAGCAGTTAATCAATACCTCCAATGACCTGTCGGATGCAAAGGAAGAGTACCAGCTTGTTACAAATTACCTGAATGATATACAGGTAATAGAGGATTTAGGGGATAAAGTCAAAAAGCCTCTGGCGGAGTGTGCTTCCTATGTATCAAAACTGGAACAGCAGAGGACTGATTTTCTGAAAACGGAGCGCAGGATTTCGGATACGCAGTTTGAACAGATGCAGGAAGAGGAAGAACATCTTCCCGGAATCATCAGCCGCCTGAAATCCAATGAATCCTATCTGGATGCGATTAAAAAAGATATGGCATATCTGGAAGGAAAGAAATTAGAGTGGACCATGCAGAGGAATACGTCTGTTAAAGTACAGAAAAAGATGAGGCAGGCCGCTGTTTATCTTTTTGCATTGTTTGCAACGTTAATGGCGTTACTTGGAATTTTATCATGGTACATGAAAATTGACCTTGCGCTTCCAATGACGATTGCGGCAATTATCGCAGTGGCTTACGGGGGATATGTGCTGATCCGGTTTCAGAATTCCAGCAGGAGTATCCGGCAGGCAGATGTAAACCGCAATCATGCGGTTACGCTGGAGAACCATGTAAAAATCAAGTATGTTAATATAAAAAACGCGGTTGATTTTGTTTGTGAAAAGTACCATGTAAAAAATGCCTATGAGCTGCAGTTTCTTTTTGAGCAGTACCAGAAGGAGGCAAGGGATAAAGAGCAGTTCAGGAAGACGAGTGATGAGTTAAATTATTATTCCAAAACACTGATTGAATACCTGCAGAAGCTGCGTCTGTATGATTCGCGTGTCTGGATCAACCATGCCAACGCCATTGTGGACAGCAGGGAACTTGTGGAATTAAAGCATAATCTTATTACGAGAAGGCAGAAGATCCGCGGCAGGATTGAATACAGCATCAGAAGTATTGAGGATATGAAAAAAGAAATCATCCAGAATATGGACAAAATGGGGAACCAGGCTCCACAGATTCTGGATATCCTCCGGAAGATAGAAGTCATGAATTCCGATATACAGGAGCAGAAGCCGGTGAGGGAACGGGAGCAGGAAATGCAGCAGGAAGAACAACAGATGCAGGAAATACAGCAGGAAGAAGAAGGCATACAGGAGCAAAGCCCAAAACAAGGGGATATCTGATGAAAAATGACTACCGCGGCTGCGATAGTCATTTTTTTTAATATTTTCTATTCAGAACCCCCTGAAATAAGATAAGCAGAATTGTCATGCCTGCATGTAAGAGTCTGTTTATCTTATTCCAGGGTGGGGTTCTGAATAGTTACATCTTTTCATTTGTAACAAAACAGGAATATTTTCATATGATAAAGCATACGTCGAACCAGAAAGGATTTCATGTATGTGTGACAAGAACAATAAAGCAATGCATCCTATGGATGACTGCAGTGAATGGGTTGTCGGCATGGCTTATGTGCCGTGGCAAACATTCGGCAAAACTTACGATCCGGGAAAAGCACTGATGACCGGAACGATTTTTCCGGAACTGGATAAACCGTTTACCGGAAACTGTATGATGAGAAAAGGGGGCAGAAGAAGATGATGGACCGCGCGGGTTTATCACCGCAGATGAATCAGAAGGAACTTTTCGGATGGATTTCAGCACTGGGTTTCTGTGCTTATGATATGCTGCTTTACCTGGATACGCATCCGGAGGATGCCGAGGCACTGGAGTATTTTAACCAGTGCAATGAACTGTATCTTTCTGCCAAAAGAACTTATGAAGAACGTTTTGAACCATTGAATGCATTTACCGACCAGGCGCTTACAAGCTGGAAATGGAACACAGCGCCGATGCCATGGGAAAGGGGGATGTAGTTTATGTGGAATTATGAAAAGCGTTTGCAGTACCCGGTTTCGATTTCAACACCGAATGCGAAACTTGCGTCTTTTATTATCAGCCAGTACGGCGGGCCGGATGGGGAGATGGGAGCTTCCATGCGTTATCTCTCCCAGCGTTTCTCCTTTTCAAATCCAA